>JAGLDC010000080.1 GCA_023145965.1 bacterium
TCACGCTAATCGAAATGTCTCTTAGATTGTTGTATAATCTGACTGCAAATTATGGAGTCCGCTCAACAAACACCCTTATAAACCGATTGTAAAATTCTGACGAAATCATAATTAATACTTCACCATCTATGTTTGTGGTCCTCGTCTTTTTGATCCTTACTTTTTTTGATTTCCCGGGTTCGATTGAGATTGTGGATTTATCCAACTCTATTGCTGATAATAATTCAGGTCTAAAATTCCACCCGGGCGTGGATTCTATAGTGAGTCCATCTTTACTGATTGGCACAAAAACAAATAACTCTAGCTCGAGTGAATTTCCGCTGTTGTTATAAACCCGAAATTCAGCTTTTGGGGAATCGCTGCTTAGAGAAATAGAGGATGGTGCAACTGCTAATTCCCCAGATGGGCTATGCCTTTTTCGCATAGGACTTGATGGCGTTTCGATAAAATAGCGCGTTGTCACAGCAGTCCTGAATGTGCTGTTTCCGCTGGAAACACGAACGTTTGCTTCCCATGCTTGATTATAATAGCTTACGCCACAAGGAATGCTTAAAAACATCTCTCTCGATAATTTAGATCTTGGGGGAATAATAAAAGTCCCTTCGCCCTCGACACTTAAGAAATCCCCACTGGGTAAAGGCAAGTAGCCTTCGAGTATCACTTTATCTAGCGTAATACCGGAAACATCTATTTTGTATTCGACGCTATCGTTGCTTTCGTTGAAAATGATCAGTTCTTTTTTTATGGGGTAATTTTCTCCAAGGCGAACATCTAGCAAGGTGAAAAAAGCAGGGGAAACTTGTATCGATTGAGCTACTTGAGATAAGACAATCATTAAAATAAGCGCTTTTACTTTGAACATAAAAAACCTTTCTTTCATAGAGTATATTATCGGATTGTCGTTGTTCAATTGTTTTTTCTAACAGTAAATTTTTTAAATTATATTGCGAACTTACATCATAGCTTTATCTTATGTCTATGAATTTCAAAACTTTATATAAAATATTAGCCCTATTATTATTTCTGTTTATTGCTGAAATAGGCGCTACCCAAATCGAGATCATGCCCACGCTCGGTTACTTAACTATGATAAACGTTACCGAACCTTCCGGTGGTTCTCCCCTTTTTATCGATGAGGGCATTCTATACGATGAGTTTTCACCATCACTCTCGCTTTTGGTGCGAACGCATGGTTTTTCACTCGGAGCAAATATTGCTTATTCACACTCCTCAGACCTGTTTGGCGATTTTCAAATGACTGATATCGAGAGCAGATCGCTCGGTTTAGTCACAATCTATAACTACGAGATGTCGGATTCGGGGAAATGGTTATTTCCAATGAAATTGTCGGCTTCATATCGTTGGATGACATTAGAACATAACGGCCTCAAAATAACTGGAACCGCTTATGAAGTAGCATTCAAGATGGGACTTGAAAGAGCATTATCAAAAAGAGCTAGTTTCGCTTTTTTGATTGGAAGAGGTTTCGTATGGGATGAATTATCCAACGATGATTTTATGGTTCATCCTGATCTAGAATTTGATTGTTGGAGATTTGAATTCTATTCGCGAATATTCATGTTTAAATTTTAATCGCTTGCCTAACACACATTGAACGATTATTTTGCGAAATAATTAACACTTAGCAGGATTTAGTTTGATTTTCGATAACCTATTAGCTTTAATCGAAAAACTATCTGTGATTATAGTAGTAGCCTATCTTGCCACTCGAACAAGATTTTTTATAGATGCCATCGAAAGACGGTATTATTTTAAAAACCGGCTTTTTTTAATAATCGTTTTCGGCCTTTTCTCAATCTATGGTTCTTTAACCGACATTAAGATAGGAGAAGCTATAGTTAATGTGCGTGACTTAGGGCCTATCGTTGCCGGACTTGCTGGTGGCCCTATCGTAGGTCTTTTTACAGGTCTCATCGGTGGCGCACATAGGTGTTTTTTTATGCCCGGTTTCACCCGTGTAGCCTGCGGTCTTTCGACTGTTCTTGCAGGTGTTATAGCCGGTTTCTATGCAAAACACAAAGGCTTGCGCCGCGTGGAGATATGGGAGGGCCTTCTTTTAGTGCTGTTTATCGAGTTGGTGCACGATGGAATGGTTTTACTTATCGCTAAACCTTTCTCAGCGGCTCTTACGGCTGCCAAGATGGTGACTATTCCCATGATAGGAGCCAATCTTGTCGGTATGGCGATATTTATTTTCATTGTTCATAATTTACGACGCGAACGCGAAACAGAAAGAGAACGCGACCGTTACTACAAAGAACTTGCCGAAAATGAACGAATGAAGCGCGAACTTGAAATTGCACATGAGCTTCAAATGAGCATGGTTTCCAAGCATTTCCCGGCATTTCCCGACCGGGATGATTTCGATATATACGCTACGATGAAACCGGCAAAAGAGGTAGGTGGTGACCTCTATGATTTCTTCCCTATCGACAAAAACCGAATTTGCTTTGTTATTGGAGATGTTGCCGGAAAGGGTGTTCCCGCAGCCTTGATGATGGCTATTACAAAAACACTTATTAAATTCGTCGCGAAAAATGATTTGCCTCCCGAGCAAATCCTCTCGATAGTCAACGAAGAGCTTAGCAGAGAAAACAGTTCATGTATGTTTGTTACCGCTTTTTGCGGAATCCTCGATACTCGAACCGGAATGCTTGTTTACAGTAATGGAGGACACAACAACCCCTATATTATCAGAAAAAATGGTGCAATTGAAACACTTGATTCTGAAAATAGACTCGCTTTGGGCGTTATCGAAGGATTCATTTATATCGACCTCACAACTGCCCTTGGTGAAGGCGATAGTATTTTCCTTTATACAGATGGCGTGACCGAGGCGATAAACAAAAATAATATCTTTTTTACTGAGCAACGACTTGAAGATGCACTTAAAACCCATTTCAATAATTCGATTAAGGATATCGTATGTGCCATTGTTTCAGAGGTTGACCATTTCTCTGAAGGTATTGAACAGACTGACGATATTACAGTCCTCGGTCTGAAGTTCATGAAAAAACAGGTTTAAAATATACGATTCCCTGCTTATTATTCTATTAATTTGAGGTATGTAAATTTTAGAATTGGAGGCTATTTTGAAACCAGCTATTTTTCTTTTATTGGTAATAATTGCCACGACTATATCCTTTGCACAAACACACGATTCAATTCAGCCCTGCCCGGGATGTGATTTGCCACTTAAAGGTATTACTTTGGGTGGTTTTTTCGGCGGAAGCACGTTTTCTGTCGATTCCGATTCTCCGACCGTTGCCGAAGCAATAGACATCGATGCCCTGCCTTCGATTGCCTTTAGGGCCGGAGGAGGATTATATTTATATCCCGGAGGTAGGTATCGTATTGGCCTAATCGGAGGTTATAACTGGGCAAGCAGCGGCAACGATGATGTTTATATCAAAACTAATGCTTTATGGACAACACTGCTTGTTGACCTCATTAGAACGACCAGTGCGGTTCATATCATGGGAGGAATCGGTGCCGGTGGTGGTTTAGCAACTGTTAAAGGTAGTGAACTTGGGAAAACTGGCGAAGTAAGCGAAAATGTCCCGGTATTTGCTCTTCTCCCTAGATTCGGAGTGGAAATTCCAATTGCTGAAATAGGTGCTATATCCCTCGAGTTTTCATATTTATGGTTTTTTGGAGAAGAAAAAACACTCACATGGGAAACTCAATCGATCGAGGGAAGCCCCAATGAAAGACAGCTCGATTTCTCGCCTATCGAAATAGGAGGTCCCTCTTTTACACTGGGTCTTCAATTCGGCAAGGTGAAGAAACTCGAATATGATTAAATTCATAATTTAGAATACCATTTTGCTTTGGTTTTTAGTCTTTTCGTCATTCTTTCTTGTTCAAGACCTTCAGTTGTAGAACCTGATTATGATCCCGAAGATATAGATGAGGTGAGCTATATCGCAATCGATCCAGATGGTAATCTAAAATGCATCTCAATCAAAGATAGTATTTCTCTAGGATCTGAGACTCTACTGGTATATCAGGAAAGAGGGATATCCTTCGATTGGAATCTTCGAGCTGTTTTTACCCGGATTCCGTGGCAAGCTAGGGAATTTTATCTTGATTCGGAGGAAAAAACTGCCTATCTAGAATGGAATGGTAACCATTTAACGGGTTCATGCTGGTATGAGGGTTCAAGCACTGAATATATAGACCAAGACGTCGACGATTTCTCGTTGCATGCCTGGTTTGTGTGGGCAGCGTTTTGGGGTCTTCCATGGCATAAGGATAATTGGGCCGTCGAATTCGACATAGTTACCCCTGATTTAGATGTTTATGGGTATGAGGGGATCTTCGATGGAGCCGCAATGATTACCAACTCGACTGGTGAAGATACAATCGAATGCTATAAACTCGACATTGACGGACGAGGCCTTATAGGTCTTTTTGCACCGGATATTAAGCTTTATGTCCGAAAAATGGCACCTCATATCCCCATGTATTGCACAGTCGAATCTGAGGGCACTGTTCTTCTATATTATGCTGATTCCCTTTAAACAATCGGGTTTTGTTTTTCGAGGAATTCATTCAATTCGGTTAAGATCGCCTGTGGGTCCATACCTTTTGAAACTATCAATTCCTCGATTGTGCCCCAGACAGGTTCTCCACATTGAGTGCAATGTAGTCTTTTCTCAAGAAGCCAGACATGCGACTCGGGATACTTGTCCAAAAGAATCTCAACAGGCATATTCGGTTCGATTAACATAATTTATCCTTTTAAAAAATGGAGGTTCGACGGCGACCACAGATATAAAAGGCTCCCGCGATTATTGATCTCGAATGAACAAGAGAATTTTCGCCGAGTGTTTTGCTCCAATAAACCGTTTTTCCCGTCTTATAGTTTGGCATATGAAGCCGGTGCTAGAATCTAAAGCTAAAGAACTAATGGGTCTGGCAGTTAGCACAGCACTCCGTTGCGATGAGTGTATTCTTTACCATCTCGATCGTTCGGTAGCCGAGGGGGCAACCCGTAAAGAGATCATAGAAACCCTCAATATTGCGCTCGTCATCGGTGGAAGCATCGTGATTCCTCATTTGCGGACAGCATTCGATGCTATGGACGCGATATTCGGTAACATTTAGTTATTGTTCGTTGCCAAAACCTATAGCACCCTTTGCATCGGGATTCTTATCCGGTGTCTTTATCTCACCAAACTGTTTCTCGAACTTCTCGATATTATCTCCGAGAGCTTTGAGAAGCATTTTCGCATTCATCGGTGTCATAATTATTCGGCCCTGGACTTTGGCTTTTGGTGCTCCGGGAACCATTCTTGCAAAATCGATAACGAACTCGCTTGGCGAATGAGTAATTACCGCGAAATTAGCATAAATACCTTCTGCGACATCCGGAGGAAGTTCGATTTGTATTTGCCTCGGTGATTTTTCTCTTTGCATCTTCTTCCTTTCTTTTTTTGCAAGTATATACAGGAATGAGTGGTTTCGCAATTATTAATAAGAAAACAGGATTCTGGATCGGTAACTAAATTTGAATTAGAGCTGAAATTCCAGTAAGTAGTAAATCAAATTCCCCAACTTCATTCCAGCACAGAGCTTTTCGGAAAGTTATGTTTATTCCAATTTCTAAGATAAACGACCTTCATAATGGCGCACAAAACTTGACGTTGAGAAAAAATTGTTTAAAATGGGTTCATTGAAGAATTTAGATAGAGTGGGGAGAATGTCAGAGAAGAAAAAAAAGGTTCTATTATCAGGGATGCAACCCTCGGGAGCATTGCATTTAGGCAACTATGAAGGTGCGCTTCGCAATTGGGTTGAACTGCAGAACAGCGGTAATTATGAGATGTTCAATTGCATTGTCGATTGGCATGCGCTAACCAGTTCCTATGAGAATACAGAGTTACTGATCCCGCGTATCTATGAGATGGCTGCGGATTACATAGCCGCCGGCCTCGATCCTAAGAAGACAGCGATTTTCGTGCAGTCGCATGTTAAAGAACACGCCGAGCTTCACCTTTTGCTTTCGATGATCATTCCCATTCCATGGCTCGAGAGAGTTCCGAGTTATAAGGAAAAATTGGAATCTCTCGGTCTCGATTCTTACGGTTTTCTTGGCTATCCCTTGCTTCAATCGGCAGATATATTAATTTACCGCGCCAATGTTGTGCCCGTCGGGAAGGATCAGCTTCCGCATCTTGAGCTTACACGCGAAGTCGTGAGGCGTTTCCATTATCTATTCGAGGATGTTTTTCCTGAACCCGAGGCGTTGGTTACCAAATTCCAGGTACTTCCTGGAACAGATGGTCAGAAAATGTCAAAGTCCTACGGCAATTTTATTGCATTGGGAGATAGCCCGGATATCACCAAAAAGAAGGTCATGTCGATGTTTACCGATCCGGCGAAGATTCACAAAACAGATCGCGGTCATCCCGAAAATTGCCCTGTTTACATATACCGCACGATTTACGATCCCGATCTTCCAGAGGATCTCAAGGAAAAATGCAGTGCTGGTGATCCCTCGGCAGGATGCGTAGGATGCAAAAGGGCACTTCTTGGAGCAATAATAGAATTTTTTAAGGATTTTAGGGCTAAACGCGAGGAATTACTTGCTGATAAAGCCTTATTGGACGAATATCTTGCAGAAGGCGCCCAGCGCGCACGTGAAAGAGCGAACGAAACCATGCTTCTTGTTCGCAAGGCGATAAAGATGTATAAACCGGAGGTTTAAAATTGGGTGTAATCGTCAGTTACGATTTCTGTTGTTGGAAAGACGATGGTTGCAAAACAAAATGTTCTTGCACCTCCGTTCCTGAGAATGCTGAATGCCAGAATTGTGCTGTTATTTGCCCCGAAGGCGCTATTTCCCGCTCTGATCGAGTGGAAATCGACGATGAGTTATGCACGGACTGTAGCATCTGCATCGAATCCTACCCTAACGGAGCGTTATCCCGATAAATAATGTTTTTTAAAGGCAAAATCGCTGGTGTTTACACTCTCCTAGCAATCGGAGTTACATTTATTTTTTGCTTATCCTGTTCCGAAGGTATTGGTCCATCTGCTACGGAAAATTTACTCGCTGGTTCGGTCAATCTAGGCGAACTTAGCGGTGTTTCAGCATCAGATATTAAAGTCTATTTAGTTGAGTTCCAGACAACTGGAATGGCCCGGGTAGATTCAGTAACACCGGATTATACTGGCGAATATGAATTTGAGGGCTTCGATTTCGGAAATTATGGGATCGAATCCTCTACTGCATATGGAATTTATCCGAATTACTATGGTTTTCACGATGGCAATCGCAACGGCTCTTTTGGTTCAGGCGATGCAGTAGTTTTTTCAAGTTATGGACATGTAAGTTATTACAATGTGCCGCTTTATGGTGATTTCCCAGATACTATCGTATATGAACTCGAACCCAATAATGATGCTTTTCTCTCGCAAGAACTGGGAATTATTCACTGTAAAAATATTCGTGGAGATTTAACCTCTGGGGGTTTTTCCCCACCAGACCAATATACTGGAGATTTGGACCTATATCACTTCGAAGCGGTTTGGACAGGATATTTAGTCGCCGAGCTCAGTTGGTCTTCCAGTTACGACCTTGATTTATTTCTTTATGACGGTAGTGCGCTCACTGTCATTCAAAGCGCTGCAACCGAAGGTTATGGCCCTGAACGACTCTATAATTCATTATATCGAGGCGACGATTTCATCCTTCTTGTTGCATCCATAGATGGTCCCAGCAGTTATGAATTATCGATTAACATTGAGTAGGAGCAACATGGAATTCAATGAACTTATTAAGAAACGAAAATCTATAAGGAAGTATAAAAGCGAAGCTCTCCCACCTGGCTCCCTAGATAAGATACTATCTGCTGGCAGATTTGCTAATTCTGCACGAAATAGACAAAAATGGGCTTTCATTGTCGTAACAAATAAAGAGATGTTACAAGCATTAGTTCCAGCTTGCCGCAATCAAGCCTTCGTGGGCGAAGCTGCCGCTCTTATCGCAGTCTGTTCTACAGAGGAATATACCATGTCCTCGGGAAATCCTGCGCATTTTATCGACTGCTCGATAGCCCTCGATCATATGCAACTCGCGGCAACAAGCTTAGAATTAGGCACATGCTGGTTGGGTGCTTTTAATAATGACAAAGTAGGAAAGCTTCTCTCTGTCCCAGATGAGATATGGGTTGTGGGTTTATTGACTATCGGTATCCCTAATGAAGAAGGCAGGGAAAAGAACCGTATTTCACTCGAAGATTTAGTGCATTACAATAAGTGGTAGGTTATCAGGAAAAAATCCATTATAATTATTAGACAACAAATCATTTTTGGGAGGTTTCATGAACATCGATTTCAAGAATTCAGGAAAGTGGGTAATCGCGGGGTTTTCCGGTAGAATCGACGGCCACACTTCGCCCGACTGCGAGCAGGCTCTTAAAGATAAGATAGGCGAAGGCAATCACCTGATTGCCATCGATCTTTCGGATGTAGATTATATGAGCAGTGCCGGCTTGAGAGTTCTTCTGGCCACATATAAAAACCTTAAAGCCAACACCGGCGATATGGCCCTCATCTCGCCGCAGGAAAGCGTCGCCGAGGTTCTCGATATATCCGGTTTTTCGAGTATATTCAAGATCGTTAATAAGATAGAGGAACTTGGTTGATAACCAACATTAAATCGCGCTTACTCTTAACTCTCGTTCCAATACTTGTTATACTCTTCGGACTTCTTGTTTATATTAGCTTCAAAGAAAGCAAGGAAACAGTCCTAAAACAAATTACGCGAGAGTCGTATGAGCTTGCGCGGTCGCACGCAAAGGAATTCGATGTCCTTTTCGAATCGGCTCGTATGTCTGCGGAAGGACTTGCGCTTTCTCTTTCGGATTCTAAAGGATGCTCCAAAGAGAATGTCTTGAGGAAGTTAAGACATAACCTCAAAAAGGACCAATTCATTTATGGTTCGACAGCATCGTTCATTCCTTCGGCAACACGAATGGGAAGTTTCGCGCCCTACTTCTATAGAATAGGCGATAGCCTTATCTATAATGACCTCGATACCGACGATTATAATTATACATCTTGGGAATGGTTTACTAGACCGATAGCTGACGGACACGGTTCATGGAGCGAACCATATTTCGATGAAGGTGGCGGTTCCATTTTGATGACAACATATTCTGAGATCATCAAATGCAACGGAAAGACCGTAGGAGTGGCTACTATCGACATCGCGCTTGACGAGCTCGTTAGTAGAATAAAGAAATTGCATATTGGGCAAACGGGTTATGCCTTCATTATTAGCAAAGATGGTCATTTTATTGCCTACCCGGGAGAGGACATCCTTTCCAGCTTGACTATATGGGAGATGATCGAAAACTCAGAGACTCCCGCTATGCGCGATTTTGCCAAATTGATTAAGCCTAATGTTGCAAATTATATCGAGATGCCGGACCCATTCTTCGGGAAGAAATCGTGGATAATCACAACTGAAATACAATCTACCGGTTGGACTTTCACTATAGTTTATCCAAGTGATGAAATACTTAAGCCGCTTATTACGCTTAGGAACAAGGCTTTTTTCTTTGCTGGATTAATAGTGATAATATTGATTGCGGTTGTAATATTGATTTCATCGACCGTTACTTCTCCTCTTAAACGGCTCGTTAGGCAAATAAAGGAATACACCGACGGCAACTATGAGCAAAGATTATCGGATCAGAATGGGCCGAAAGAAATTCGCGATCTGTCCCGCGCTTTTAATACTATGGGTGCAGCAATATCGGAACATATAGAAAATATTCGCAAGACGACTGCTCAAAAAGAGCGCTATCGCCATGAACTTACTATTGCCGCAGAAATTCAGAGGAGTATTCTACCTCATGAATTTCCACCATTCCCGGAACTGGCTGACTTAATAGATATATATGGTTTTAACAGGCCGGCACTCGAAATTGGGGGTGATTATTTTGACTTCTTTAGATTGCATGGAGGTAAAATAGCGCTCATTATAGCCGATGTCTCGGACAAAGGCGCACCGGCTTCATTTTTCATGGCAATGACAAGGATTTTAATCCGCGAGGTCGCTTCACAGGGCCACTCCCCCGCCGAAATACTCAGGCGTGTCAATCACAGATTGGCCCAGGGGAATCTTTCCTCGATGTTCGTAACACTATTATATTGCGAATATAAATTGGACACCGGGGATATACGCTTAGCTTGTGCTGGACATAATGCACCTATTTGTATATACTCCGATGGCCGAGTCGAGCAGATACCAATGAATGTTGGTCTTCCTCTTGGAGCTTTACCCACAACTCATTACCAAACTACAGAATTCCAACTTCCAACATCTAGCACTATGTTTCTTTACACAGACGGCATCACCGAAGCCATGGATAAAAGTGGCAAAGAGTTCGGGCTGGAAAAACTTGCCTTCAATCTTAAAGGAGCCAATGAACGCGAATGTAAGGAAATAGCTCATGAAATATTGGATAAGATAGATAATTTTGCCGATGGTGCTCCGCAATGCGACGATATAACAATGCTTATCCTAAATCGGAAATACAACAAAGAGCCAATCAAGTATCCTACGCAACTGCAGATGGAAAAATCAACCCTTCTCAGATTACCGGCACATACTAATGTGCTCGATAAAATCGCTACACTTGCCGAACAAATTGCCAATGATTGCGGATTTGACAATAAGGCTACATACCAAATCAAATTGGCTCTCGATGAGATAGTTAATAATGTAATAATGCATGCATATAGCGGGAATCCCTCTGAAACCTTTCAGATAAAATTCATCCCATTCGATGGTGGTTTAAAGATAGAGATTATTGATTATGGTATTCCATTCGATTTTAAGGAAAAACTAGATCGCTACGATGGCAAAGCCACCGCCGATCAAGCCATTGGCGGAATAGGGCTCTATCTCGTTAAACAGTTCGTCGATGAAGTTCATTATGAACCGGAAACCGTGGATGGCAATAAAGTTACAATTATAAAACTAAAAGCACCTAAAGGTGAATAACTTATTAGCCTTCCATGTTAATGAATCAATATCTCGGTGAAATAGCTGCTTTAGGCGCGGCCGTGTGCTGGACTTTTACTTCTGCGTTTTTTACCGAAAGTGGTCGGCGGGTTGGTTCGGTAGTTGTCAATAGGCTGAGGCTTTTGGCCGCTGGTTTATATCTTTCTATTTTCCATGTGCTTATTTATGGTTCGTTCTATCCTATTGATGCGGCACCAGAAAGATTTTTATGGCTGGGTCTATCGGGTATAATTGGTTTCGCTCTAGGTGATTCATGCTTGTTAGAATCTTTTATTCGAATTGGCATACATTTATCGATGCTATTAATGTCTTTAGTTCCGATAATCAGTGCAATAATCGCCTGGGTATTTCTCGGAGAGAATCTCGATTATATGGCTGTGCTTGCTATAGTCCTTACAGTTAGTGGTGTTATGATAGTTATCATCGACCGCAGAAGATCACTGCCATCTAATGGTCAAAAGCACTATCTTACTGGCATTCTTTTCGGTTTAGGTGGTGCTGTGGGACAGGCGGTTGGTCTTGCTATGTCTAAAAAAGGGCTTTTTGGTGATTTTTCTGGGCTATCAGCAACGCTTATTAGAGTGAGCTTCGCGATACCTTTAGTATGGTTAATTGCGGTTTTACAAAAAAAGATCGGAACAACTATCCATTCTTCTAAGAAAACTGGTGCTATTAAGTATATTGCTCTTGGTGCCTTTACTGGACCATTCCTCGGGGTGTGGCTTTCGATGATCGCGGTTCAAAATACTTTTGTGGGTATAGCATCGACATTAATGGCTTTACCTCCAGTATTCCTTTTACCAATCGCCCATTATTATTTCAAAGAAAAGGTTACTATGGTCTCTATCCTCGGCACATTGATTGCAGTTACAGGAACAGCATTAGTGTTTTTGGGATAGGAGGTAATTCGGTGAAACTCGCTACAATTAAAATTTCCGATGGAACAGTAATAGCTCTTAAAACAGGTAATAGGCTGCTTCTAATCGATAGAGCTTATGGAGCCCTTTACAACGAGACCTCCCCCCCATTTCTATGGGACATGCGCACTCTTCTCGAGGTTGGCGTTATGGCTTTCGATGAGATACATAGGTTAGCTGAGCGCGTCGAAACTGATCAAATTGAAGATAGTCATTTTTATATCGGAGAAGACGAGGCTGATTTCGCACCGCCGATTGTCAACCCAAATAAGATAATTTGTATAGGCCAGAATTATCGGGATCATTGCATCGAGCAAAACAAGCCTTTTCCAAAAAGGCCAATTCTTTTCTCTAAATTTGCATTCGCTTTAACGGGCCATAAATGTGAAATTATAAAACCGGGTTTAACTGAAAAACTCGATTTCGAGGGAGAGCTCGCCTTTGTTATAGGCAAACACTGCCATAGGATTTCGCAAGAGAATGCAATGGATTATATTGTGGGATATTCTATCTTCCACGATGTAAGCGCAAGGGATATTCAATTCACTGATAAGCAATGGCTTAGAGGAAAAACCTTCCCGACCTTTGCGCCAATGGGGCCCTATCTGGTTACCGCAGATGAGATAATAGACCCGAGCGATCTTCATATCACAACAGAACTTAATGATAGCATCATGCAAGATTCGCGCACAAGTAATATGATATTCGATGTGTCTTATCTGGTTTCTTTCATAAGCCAGGCTATCCCCCTTCAACCTGGGGATATCGTGGCAACAGGCACACCTAACGGGGTTGGGTTTTTTAGGAAAGAACCGATTTTTTTACACGATGGAGATAGAGTCGATATTAACATCGATCTTTTAGGGAAGCTATCTAATACAGTTATTGACGAAGCATTATAAATTTTGTAAACTATCAGTGAATTGGCAAAAATTAATAAGGAGAAAAATGAAAAAAAATATCCTTTGTTTAAGCGTTATCCTAGCCCTATTGATCATTGGGTGTTCGGATAAAACGAAAGCTCTCGAAGAGAGTATCATAACGAGTGGCAAAATCGTTACTCTTTCTACTATTACTCAGGATGGTATGACAGGTCAATTAAAAACAGAAACTGTATTTTCTGGAGATAAAAGCCGTTCCATAACCACCGTAACATCTGAGATGGGCCAACAAGAAGTTATACAGTTATGGATTGGAAAGAAAATATATAACTTCGCGCAGAACCAGCCAACAGGCCAGACAATGAGCGCGCCTGAGAACTGGAAAGAAACCATGAGTGCTTTTGGCAAGAACCCTCAACTGCTTCAGAGTGCTGATAGCCTTGGCATCGAAGATGTAGCTGGTATGAGGTGCAAGGTTTATCAAGTCGATAGCCCTCAGGAAAAAGCCAAGCTCTGGATTTTTGATAATCCGGATTTTCCGGTTTTGCTGAGATCTGAAACCTTATTACCCTTCGAATCAAAAACTATAACTACAGAGATTGCTTTCAACATCGAAATTCCTGAGGAATCATTCGCTATTCCTCAAGGTGTCGAGTTTCAAGATGTTAACTGGAATCAGATGATGGGCCAACAGCCTCCTCAAGAACAGGTAGAAAAATAGGAATAATATTGAAAACAGCCCTATATCCAGGAAGTTTCGACCCAATAACTAACGGTCATTTAGACATTATCTCTAGAGGCTTAGAGCTTTTTGATAAAGTTATCGTTGGAGTTGGGGTCAACCTTGCAAAAGAAACCCTTTTTACCGTTGATGAGAGAATCGAAATGATTAAAAAGGTAGTGAGTAAATATGATCATATCGAGGTTGTCGGGTATAGCATCTTAACTGCTCAATTTGCCGCTCAACTGGGTGTTTCAGCCATCCTCAGAGGCCTTAGAGCTATATCGGATTTCGAGTATGAATTTCAAATGACTTTAGCTAATAGAAAGTTGTTCCCTGAGGCTGAAACAGTATTCTTGATGCCTTGTTTGGATAATGTATTTTTAAACTCGACCATGGTGAAGACTATTGCGCAACACGGCGGCGATATTCGACATTTCGTTCCCGAATTGGTAGCAGTGAACCTAGAAAAAAGGTTTAAGGATTTATGCTAGAAAATATTGATATTAAAACAATAGAACGGATTTTTGCAGCTCTTCCAGTGGAGATATCCTTCGTTGATTCTGAAGATAGAATCGCTTTTTTCAATGAAGGCGATAATAAGATATTTCCGAGGCGATTAGAGTCTATTGGTAAGGATGTTTATTCAAGTCATCCAGAGAGATGTCTTCCAGAGGTTATCCAGATAATTGACGAGATGCGAAAAGACACACGAGAATCCGCAGAATACTGGATTAATAAAAGGGAAAGATTCTTACACATCCGCTATTTCGCGGTTCGAGATAAAAACAGGAAATACCTCGGTGTTGTGGAGGTTGTTCAGGATATTACCGAAATCAAGAGACTCGAAGGTGAAAAACGAATTCCGTGAGATTTCTAGTAAATAACGCGTGGCTTATTGTTTTTCTGATCGTCCCCTGCGGTCTTTTTGCTGGTTGGAGTCCAAAAGAAATACCCCCATGCGTTTTTTGCGACGATGATAGCGATTGTTTCAAATATCCTTCAGGACCTATTATAGAACAAGTCCCTGTTCTTATCTATCTTTCCTGTAATGGTGCAAAGCCGAGCGATCTCGATTCAATATCGTTTGTTCATGACAAACTAGGCTGGGTTATAGCTACCTGCGGGAAAACCCGTAACCATAGAAGCTCACAGTTAAACGAGAAAGATATTATCCATATTGCTGAGAAGCTTTTGGTAAATCCCAAGGTCGATCCTACTAGGATAATTCTATTCGGTTTTAGTGGTCAGGGAGCGCAGGCTCTTGGAGTGGCGCTTAAGTATCCTCGGTTATTCGCTGGAGCGATTTCCGACTGCGCGCATTTGGGTGCAGTTACAAGATTCGATCCAAAAGCCTCAAATAAACAGTTATTCTATATTATCACTCGCGAATTCGACTGGAATCGAGACTATAACGAGATATTCCATACAGCCTGTATTGAAAATGGGATTGGCGATACACTTCTAGTCGAACCGGGGAAACATGAGATCGGGCCTACAGAAGAGATATTCTCTGCTTGCCGATGGTTCGAGCGAAGATGGAGAAGCGAATAAGCGAGGATAATAAATTACATATATGAAATACCGAATGCGGTATCTAAGACATTTAAATATTCGGGTGGTTCTTTTTAATTATCGGCACACTCAGCTTCGTAGTGCTTATCGCGTTTTCAGTGTATTCGAGTATTTCAAACTACTCTGAAGAGTTTTTGTTGTTTCCCTGATAGTTATATTTGCTAGTTTTGTAGGCGTTTTAGCATCGGTTGGACTTGGTTTTGCATACCTTAAAGTCACCCGAAGAATCACCCATCTGGAAGAATGGGCTCCGGTAGCCTCCGTCATTTTATCGATTGTAACGCTTCTTTTTATCCCTATCGGCACTGTGATCGGGATTTTTCTATTATTGGCTATTTTAAATAGACGTTACCCAAAATAAATTTAATCCCCTCATCGAAAAGCCTTGCCAAAAGGATTTATCCCATTTATCTTCATATTGTGAGGAATTAAGGTCGAGTGGAATATTTTTCATTCGATAGGGTTTTCATAACAATAATCTCGAGGTGGGGCTATGAATAATTTGAGAATGCTTTTTTACTTCGCTTTACTTGCAATCACAAGCACTATTTTCGCTGTTCCATGGACTATTAATTATCAAGGCAAAGTAACAAACCCCGATAGTGTGGCAATAGACTCAACCTGCGAGATACATTTCACTATTTATAACATGGCTTCAGATGGTGATGGTCTGTGGTCGGAAGATCACCCTTCCGTTTCGGTAAACAAAGGTTTATTCGATATTGCACTTGGTTCGATAACTCCCTTCCCTGATTCACTCGATTTCGGAGAGGATTATTGGCTTGAGATTCGGATCGGATCGGAGACTCTCATACCACGACAACCTTTAAACACTGTGCCTTATGCCTTCAGGGCTGCGTGGGCAGATTCTGTCGAAGGGATTTCTTATGTCCATTTTATCGATAGTGTTACTCATATCGATTCCATCTCATTCATCGATTCAATTTCATTTATCGATTCTATAACATATATCGATTCCATCTCATTCATCGATTCAATTTCATTTATCGACTCTATAACATATATCGATTCCATCTCATTCATCGATTCAATTTCATTTATCGATTCCATCGGGTGGGTAGGGCATGTCTCCGCCGCTGATTCAGTAATACGAAGACACATTGCAGGAGACGGCCTTTTGGGGTCGGATTATAACGGCTTTAATCCTGTAACCTGGTCAGCCGATGTAGATAATATATCCTTGCATATCGATGGTTCGGGAAAAATCGCTATTAAAAACCTCGGCGTAATTAATAATCATATTACCGATGAGACTATTCGAAATAACAAGCTTAGTCCTACCGGAGGAACCGAAGGCCAAGTATTGAAGATTGCCGGAGGGGTTGTTCAATGGAGTAATGAGGAAAGTGTCGAGGACCAATACGTCCGAGCGGATGCACTCGATCCATGGCCTGGTTATCTTTTCGATAAAGTGGACCATATGACACTAACAGTCGATGCTATAATGCATAAACTAAAGGTCAGGGACGGTGGAATTACAACTACTCAGATACTCAACGGCACTATCACGAGAACGGATATGGATCTATCTGATTTTACTGCATGGGATATCTTTGAATTGGATGATATCAACGAAGGCGATGTCGCTGGTGGAGATCTTTATGGTAGTTATCCTGCGCCGAGAGTCGGTGCTATTCGCAGTATGCCGATTTCTACGACTATACCAACAACTGATCAGGTGCTGAAATGGACCGGCACGAGTTGGGAGCCCAACGATGATGAATCAACCGATGCTGGAGATATCAACCATAACGATCTTCTGGCACTTCAAGGTGGAACTACGGCACAGTATTATCATCTTACTTTCTCAGAATACAATAATCTAACCACCAATGATGGAGATGTTGATGAAGCCTCTAGCCTTCATCAACACGATAATAGATATTTCACGAAAACAGAACTACAAACCGGCGACGGAACACCACCTAACGCAGGGTCTAATCTCATCCATTGGGAAAATCTTCTCGGCGTGCCTATCGATTTCGCCGATGGCACCGACGACGGCAATTCATACCATGCCGGCCAGGGCCTAACCGAATCGCCGGCACTTACTTTAAATGTTGGTGATGGTGATGGTATTACGGTTCTCTCCGATGCTATTCGTGTCAATGTGGATGACGCTACTATCGAAATTTCGCCGGGTGATCTTGTCCGAGTTAAAGATCTTGGGATTTCTACAACTCAGCTTTCGAATGGCGCTGTCACCGGAGTTAAGATTGCTGATAATGCTATAACAACAACCAAAATTCTGGATTATCAGGTCACAGCTGCTAAGATCAATGCCGGAGGAACCACCGGCCAAGTTCTGAAAAACATAGGTGGTATCGCGACGTGGGCCGATGATGCTGGAATCGGCGATAATTGGGGAGGACAAGTTGTAATACCCGATCCACCTATTTATGGCCAGGGGATAATAGCAGATCATCTTAGAATAAACAGAGCTAATTCCTCAAATGATGGCTATCTGGCTAGTTCCGATTGGAACATTTTCAACAACCATATGACAAACGACGCAGATCTGAACTCTTCAAACGAACTTATTACCTCTGCGAGTTTTGCCTCAGGGACTTCGATTTTGACAATAGTCGATGCCGGTGCAACCCGGAATATCGACCTGTCATCACTCGATGATTCTGGCTCTGACAATCAACTCGATTTGGAAGTTCCAATCACAAGCCTCGGTCATTTTCACTATATTTTCTCACCTTCGGATGACGTTCACGATGCTCTCGACGCACTCGATCAACAGATTTATGATAATGCAGATGCAATAAGCTCTCACACAACTTCCGATAACGACTTTATAATAGGTAATGAGATCGTAACGGGCTTATCCTTTAATACAGGAACACGCAACCTCACAATTTCGCAAAACGCAGGAACATCCTCTTTTATGGTGAATATTCCCGGCGGCGAGGTTACAGATAACTATGCCGACGCTGTAAGTGTCACTGGCACATCGACGAAAACACTTACTATAGGCCGATCGGGCACGCTTTCCGATTTAGTAACTACATTCTCTGATAATAATAGCGGAGGAACGATAACGAACATTGCTACAACCTCCCCTATTACCGGCGGACCGATTAGCACAACCGGAACAATTTCTCTGATTCAAAATGGAGATATACTTTCCGGAGCGGGAATTTCAGTTTCTGGAGGATCAAATGTCCTTCCCGGCTCAGCTAGCGCAACAATCGCACATAGCGATCTTTCTGACCAAACAAGCGTCAACAACAGCGATGGAAACGTTATTCAAGATATAACACTCGATTTTTCCGGCCATGTTACTGGATTAGCTTCCTATAATCTCGATAATAGATATTACACTGAGAGTGAGGTCAGCGGCGCTTTTCTGCGCCTTAACGGCACTAATTCCCCCACAAATACGATAAGTTGGAATGGTCAGAACCTGATTAATGTCAATAAAATATATTGCCAGGAAGTTGACCCGGTTATTTTGATTGGCGATAAGCAGTATTCTACTTGGATGGCGGAAAATATTGGTGTTCGGGTCGAGGTTGTCGGCGAAAATAATATGATCAATGGACATTTCGAGATCGACCTATCAGCCCAAGCAGAAGGTAGCGATCTATGGTTGTTCTATAACGCTGTCGCAGAGAATTCAATTATACCATTTGCTGTTCCACAGGATGAGGTTTACTTGCTTTGCAGAATGGAAGGACCGAGATTCATTGTTAAAGCTATTCACGGCGACCTCGAGGGGCGGTTCAGCTATCGACTGAGCGGTAAACGCATAGATAAAGCGGCAATTCCATATGAAAAACTTAACCGCCTTCAAGATTTCGAATCTCAAATTTACATAGACGCTAACAAATATGATAAAAATGGAAATCCGGAGTAAAACAAACACTTAAAAAAATAGAAAGAAATATTGATGAAATCAACCAACAAATTTCTCCTTATCTTTGTGGTTTTAGCTACAATTTGTGGAACTGTGCTTCCGTTAACTTATTTTCGCGTTTTGGTTGACGGAACAGAATCTGACACTCAAACTCAAGGACAATCGCAGGTTTTCGAGATGGACTGTGATGCCTACGGAAAGGTCATGCTTTCGGTTTATTATGATGTTTCGGGTGATGCTTCAATATCACCGGAAGATTATTGTGCTTTTCTTTTTGGATTCAACGACAATGAAAGCGGATTTCCTTCCGATAGCGACCCTACGGTCGGCGCAATAGAAATGTCCTGGCCTGTTAATTTCCCCCCGGGAGATTTTATAATTATCGCTTATGAGGATGCTGACACGATTATATATCCATATTCAGTCTATGAACCGATCATTATAGATTACTCTTTATCAGGGAAAATAACACTGGAGGGCATTACCCCACCGGATGAATTGCTTCGTCAGGTCTCGGTTGTCGCTTTAGATCTTACAACATTCGAAGCGACAGCTGGCAAATGCGATTCTCTTGGTGATTATACATGTAATTGGTTTGGCGATACTGGCTCGGTAACGATTATGTTTTTCGAGTTACCTTTCGATCGTTGGAATACCGAAGGTCTGATGCCATCGGTTGAAATCTATGGCCATGAAACAGGAGTGGACATTACAATTCCAAGGTATATTCCAGATACAGGTTATTTTAGAGGAAATATTTCCTCGACTTTTTCTGATATAGATTCGCTTATAGTCCTTTACTTATCTTATGATGATAGTTGTGGTGAATCTGATACACTATATATCGATTTAGTAGGAGGGTCTTTCGAGGTTCCTATTTCCACCGGTATGTGTGACAATGTTATTTGCCGATTCGAATATTATAAACTCCCTGATGGAATACTGTGGCCCTGCTCTGATACATGGGAATTTAACCTTTCTGAAGGTTCTTTAGAATACGAATACTACGACACTCTTATACAATCAGACGACACAATATGGTTACAATTCGATTATTACAGTGGCACTCCATCCTTTCCCGCAGAACTTCCACTTAAAATTGACAGTTACGAATTAATGGCGTATTCGCGGGTGACTCTTGAACCGGGAATTCTGACTCCCATTCCAGTTAGAAGCGAAGGGCGTGATGTCGAATACAGAATCTTCAGCAATTGTGAGGATTGTATTCCAGACACTCACGGTATCTGGTTTGTTCCGGATTCTATGGGGCGATATATAAGAATTCTAGCTGGTGATACAGCTCAAACATACATCCGTGCAATGCGCTCGACTTGTGTGGGCACCCTTTTCACTGCTGATGGAGGTATTCTGGATGATCCAGCTCACATAGACCACTATGTTTATCTGGGTTACAATGAAGACAAAGTAATCGATGCGGGAATAGTTAACATACCGGTTTTCAGTGATGCCCTTTATTCTATTCGTCCATGGGCTGAAGGCTACATGACCCAGAATTATATACAAAGATGGATTTCACCGGGGGTAAATAGTATCAATTTCACTATGGCTGAACTCGACAGCTCTTTCGAGATATTCCTGGCCGGAGATTCACTTTTCGCTGGAGACGAAGAATTTCAAGTAAAGGTTATGCATCAAGCTACGGGAAATTTCGTTGATACGCTGGTTTCTGCAGGGACATGGTTTAGCTATCCAATAAGCTCATCACTCGAGGGCGCTTACAGCATTACTATCGGCAACCGCCATTTTATGGGAATTTTCGATTATTATGTAGAAAATAATGGTTCCATTCCAGTTAGAGCAGGAGATAGCCTTACAATAAACATCATCTCGCCTATATCTCATTTTTGTATCGATTGGACAAGAGACATGGATGATATGTGGGAGACCGATGTCTGGATAGCAACACATCACTATGTTGTGAATTATTATCGCGGTTCAGATACAATCCCTGCCTATTTTACGCCAGATGTAATACTTGGAGATATGTCTATTCCGAATATCCGTTGTGGATTCCCTATTTTTTCCGAGGATTTGAATGTGAAAATCGAGCCTGCCTTTGGATATGTTGAAGAGCATGGTTTTATAGCTAACCCAAGGGGATATATACTCGGCCCTTCCATGCTGGCAGACACTATCGATGCTTACTTCAATTATGCTTGCTATCATCTCTGGATAGCGCTTGATGGTTATCCGGCATATTTCCTCGATGATGACTATCTGAGAATAGAAGTAGAAGGCAACGAGATGCCTTCTACTTTGGGCCATCTCTTCCAATGCGAATACAGGCTATTCGATGCCGGCGAGGGTAACCTGTTTGGCTATCATCAGCTTTGTGATGCAGACTGGACAATAAGACTCCCGAGCTCGCTTCCGGGAGGATTCACTCCGGAGATCACAGAAACACTTTTGCATATCACTGACCCGGACACCTTCGATTGGCCGAAAGACACACTACGCATTGCTGTAACGCCCCCTCCCTGTATCCACGGAAGCATTATTATTGAACCCGATCCGTTATATCCAATAGCCACGAGGGAATTATCCATCGGCCTGAAAAACCCTGTTGACGACAGCCTGCTTTATTCGACTAAGGCTTATCGAAATCTCGACGAAATAGAATATATCCTTCTCGATGTGGAACGCGGTGATTACAACGTTGTTGCTGAATATCCATCACCATATTCCTATTTTATATACCCTCAAGAGTTCAATCTTGCCTATTTAAGCGGCGATACCGTATTGAGAGACATATATATAGGTAATGCTTTTGGGGAAATAACTATCAGTTTCGACATAGAACCAAGTGAAATTGAAGGAAGAACACTCATCGCGGATATGCTTCCGCCAGATGACTGGTTCGATATTGTCGCTGAATACTCGATAGAAGATACATCAATGTTTATTAATCTTCCCGATGGTTCGTGGGCGTTCACTGCGCCTATAATTCCCGGTTGGACAGTCTCTCCAGAGGAAACAACTATCGAGATACTCGATAGCCCAACTGCGTTTAACATCTATTTCGATTACATCCCAGATATTTCTACCGGTTATATCTACGGCTTGATGTATCAGGATGAAACAGATCCTTCACCATTCGATCTTAGTGATTTGGTAATAGACCTTTATGACCTTTGGGACACTCCGATCATGGAGACTACAGTCGCACCAACTACAGGGCTCTTTAGCTTCACAGGTGTTCCGACCGGCGACTATTATATCACTATACGTAATACTGGAAGCGCCGAGGCTTTTATTTATCCAGATTTCATCTCGTTATCAGTAGATGCGGAGGAAACGACTTCTGTTACTAGTTATATAGACGAGGCCAATGCCGACCTGATAGTCTCCTTCGAGGGTGTTTTGGCAAGCGAGGTTAGTATCAGTGAAATCGCTTTCAGCACCGATATCCCATATCTCCCATCGAATTTCACTTTACCTTATAACACACATAGAATTGCAGATACCTTTGCAATTTGCGATGGCGCTTGGAGTATCTATGCGCCTTCTATAGATACATTCACTATATCACCAAGCGATACGACTATCGTTATAGATGAATCATATTGCACTCATAATGTGTTTTTCCGCAACACAACCGGAATATTCGATGGTATTGCGAAGCCAGAAGATTTCGATGTGCGAGTCTATCCAAATCCATTCAATTCGAGCTTGTCTATTGAAATCCGTTCTGAAAAATATCGTGCTGAAAATATCGAGATATTCGACATCACCGGCCAGCTTATCGATGTGATACAAATTGGCGAAATCGACCCTAAGAGGATAGATTCACCCAACGGTTGTTCGGTAATCTGGGAACCTTCCGAGGGAACCGGCACGGGGATATATTTTATCAAGGTCTCGAGCGATGGAAGATCGGCGACTTTGAAAGGGCTATATATAAAATAATTGGAGGGTTCGATGTTCGGCGAGAAATATTTCAAATATGTGCTTATAGCCTGTTTAATGGCTATATCGATAAGCCTCTCTAGCGACATTGCCGAGGAATTTTTGGAGATGGATCCTTACAGCGAGGCTATGGGGCTGCGAGATAGATTCTCCAAGCACTATGCCCTCCCCGACGGCAGTTTCCGTGCGTTGATCTTTGGTGGTTCGATTCATTACTTTTCAGAAAACGGCGACTGGCGGGAAATATTAACAGACCTCGCCCCTTCCACAAAAGAGGGATACGCATTCGAGAACACGACGAATAATATAAAAAGCTATTTTCCAAAGGTTTTAAATAGACCCATTATTATTTACAATAATGACTATCAAATAGAGATAATGAAAAAAACAGAGCTGATCGTGCGTGGGCCAGATGGGATTGTTATTTCAAAAAGGGATATCCAAACTGTGAGTTCCAAGGTCGATGGAAACAAAATTCTATACAAAGAAGCACTCGAAGGAATCGATCTTGAATTTTCTATTTGTAATGACTTAGTTAAAAAATCCTATATTCTTAACAATTGTCCGACTATCCCCGAAAACGGAGAATTGGTTTTTAAAGAAACTGTTAGGCTTCTAGATGGATGTTTTCTAGGAAGTCGGGGCCAGCGCATAGATGGCAGCGAGACTCTTCACTCCCAAATAGAAGTTTATAATCGGGACTCCGAACCTGTTTTTGTATTCCCTATAGCAGAGATTTTCGAGAAGGATGACCCATCGGATTGCCTTTTTCCCGATGGCGCTGATTATGGATATAGAGTTAACATTGCAGATAGCGGAAGATATATTATCTCGATTTCCGTGCCTTCGGAATGGCTTAATGCGACCGAAAGGGAGTATCCAGTCGTTATAGATCCATCGGTAACACTCTATGGCGATTGGGGTGGCTGGATGACCTCGGCTGGAGGGTATCTTGAGAACAATCCTATGTATTATGTTTATACGAATTCAACAGGCAGTTATAGAGCTTGGAGTAAGTTCACAACCACCTCTATTCCAGATGCCTCAATAGTTACAGATGTTGACCTTCGCTTATATTGCAATGGTGGAGGAACCGCATCGGCGGCCACCATATCGATTTATGACGTAACTGGCTCCGCAGGACCTTATGGAGGTTATAATTCGACGGCCTATAGCGATTTTGCTACGGGCTATTATACTGCATTTACTTGTACAGATTCTTTCAGGTATTATGGTTATTATGATCTTGGCACATCAGCTGATTCAAACCTACAATCGAGGCTTAGCTCAAATTGGTTCCAGATAGCTCTTATTAACAGCACTTCTACTTGGAAGCGATTTACCTCCAATCTCTCATCGATTTATGTTACCTATACTACTGCTTCGACAACGGTTCGGAGTGTTCCGGTGGGATGGAATTTTTCATCGAGCGCCTGGGGCGGAGCCGCTAACGATTGGGATTACGAATATGAAGCCAGCGATGATTGTGCAGATATTTATAACGGTTGTTCATCGCCGGTCGGATGCACCCCTTCAGGGGGAAGCGGAACTTTTTATCTTTGCAGGGATATATGGGACCGAGATGTTCATTCTACCATGCCTCAAGCTTACGGTTGCTATCATCCCGATTGCGCTCTTGATACACCTACCGGCCATGGAGTGCCGTGGAACCAGGAATATCATTTCTGGATAACAGATGCCAGCCCAAATTCCGGTAGTTATGATCTTCATACTGCTGGTTCCGATATGTGTTATGTTAAACCGGATAATAATTGCGACACCGACGATGTGTATCGCTATATTCAACTTCTGAACGGTTCTACAATAGTGAAAGTTCAGATACCTCTTAATGGAACCTATTATTTCATTATGAGTCACTGCGGAGAGTTGGGACCTTTAGACAGATGTTATGTTCAATACAATTCGGGAACAGGTTGGGTCAATCTGGTTCCAAGTCCATATTATTATAGCACTCTTCCGACGGATTGGACATATACTGAGCTTCAACTTCCAGGTTCACTAAACGGCAAACAGGTATCTTTCAGATTAGTCCACAGCTCACATTACGCAGAAGGTTCCACGCAGAGGTTACAATTTGCAGGTTGGTGGATTGACGATGCCGGTGTTACAACTCATTATAATCCTGGCGCCCTATCTATAGATACTCTTTACGCTTGCGAAGATGGAACCGTGCGAATTAACGTGGCTACCGCGCCATCGGACGGTTATTCCGGATCAGCCACCTATAAATGGCATGAAGACGGCGCTGCCGTTACCGGTTGGTCATCGACAACCTACTATGACGCTTCTCCCGGACACCTTTATACCTGCCTTTCGCGCAAGGGCCCTAACTGGAATCAAATGAGTGGATGGATTAGGGTGCTTAATGTAAATAACACAGTCTCAGCCGGTTATTGGGTTGGAGACACGGACAATAATTGGGACAACTGCCTCAATTGGGGGCAGGGCAAGATACCCGATGCAACTGTTGATGTAATCATTCCATCTTCTGCAACTAACTGGCCCCAAAAAACAGGCGATCTTACTATTGGCACAAATGGAAGAAGTATAACCATGATAGGTTTTTCTCAATTATCAGTAACCGGCAATTGGGTAAATAATGGAACCTTCTCGGCGGCAAACAGCACGGTCAAGTTCGAGGGCACATCTGACACTTACATCCGCGGAACGAGTATGACGACATTCAATGAGGTTGTCATTCCCACTGGAAAAACAGTATATGTGGATAATATTATATCTTCGGGTTACGACTGCGAAGTAAAACATATCGATTTCGGTTCGAGTAGCGGAAGATTGCGGCCCGCCGATGCTCCCTCGATGGAAAACCGCGCGCGGATACACTTCACGGGTTCATAAACAAGTCATGAAGCGCAAATAACCAGATTTCTACCAGATTCTTTGGCTTTATATAAGGCATCATCCGCGCATTTAATAAGACCTTCGAATGAATCACTAGTCCTAGGTGATATCGATGCAACTCCGAGGCTAATCGTTACAAATTTGCTCGCTGGATTCTGTTCGTGCACAATCCCAACATTTTCGACACCGAATCTAATATTCTCGGCTATTTCGAGCGCTGTCTCAATAGCAGTTTCTGGGAGAACAATAACAAACTCCTCACCACCGTAACGCGCAGCAAGATCACCCGGACGAAGAGCAACCTTGTCGAATACCCTTGCAACAGCCTTAAGACACTCGTCACCCATCTGATGGCCGTAGGTATCGTTATATTTTTTGAAGCAATCGACATCGGACATTATGATCGCTACCGGTGTATCGGTTTCTATAGAATTTGCCCATTCTCTCTCGATATATTCGTTAAAAAAGCGTCTATTAGCAATCCTAGTTAAGCCATCGAGATTAGCTAGTTTCTGGAGTTCTTTATTTGCTATACGAAGTTCTTTTGTTCTTTCGGCTACCATATCCTCGAGATGATGCGCGTAATCCTCGATCTTCACCTTAGCCTCTTTAAGTTCGGCAATTATCTGTTCTAAGTGGAACTCTCTGGCCTCCACCTTCATCATCATCATACCAAAATTTTCGGCAAGGTCGGTAAATTTAACCGGAACGTCCTCGCTGGCTGTCATTTTGAACAATTCCTGAGCATCGACATTATCGTAATCACCATAGGCGATTTGTTTTGATAGGGAATTAAGCCTATTTATTAATAAGTCGATTCTTTCTTTGTCAGTCATGCGCTTCCTTTGATAAGTAAATTCTATGTTTCGGTTTTTTCAAGTGTAGCGTTGATTTTACCCTCAGCATGCCGCTTTTCTTGCGTTGCTATATATTTAGTAACTAATTCAATATGAGAATTCGAAACGCTAACTATACCGTATCCTTTTGCCCATTCGAGTTTTTCATCTCGCCCCAAACCTGAAATAAGCTCTGTGGTGCGTTCCTTTATCTCGGAAACGATGTCATCAGGTGCAGCAATCGGCGGCATTGCCACTAAAAGATGCACATGATCTTCGAGAGATTTAGCTGCGATTTGCTTTCCGCCTATACTCGATATAACTTCCTCGATTTTCGTGTCAATCAATTTGATAGTCACGGGATGCAGCTTTTCCCCGGTTTCTATTTTAATGATTATGTGATAGAATAATTCACTGAACGGCATTCTTATACTCCTCCTTTAGAAAGTCTTTCTTTAGCTATCTTAGAGGCAAAAGAGCCTGGCATTTTATCCAATACCCATTTGCATAAGTTAAGGAATTCAGGCGAATCTGGCAAGTGATGTCTATATATTTCCATAATTTTGGTAATAGCTTCCTCTCTCGATTGCCCCACGACAACCGGTTTTTGGGCTATCTTATAAAGAGTCTCTATAGCTTTTTTATATTCACCTAGTTTCAACCAATATATATCCGCTATTCTAAAAAGCGGTATTACTTCCTCTTTATTATCTTCGAACCTTTTTTGATATTCTTCGATAGCTTTCAAGAATTCCTTTTTAAAAACGAAAACCTCGATATCTTCGTAATCGAGTGCATTTTCAGTTTCAACACTATTATTACTAAAAACGAAATCACCAATATCGACAAATGAAAGCATTATTCTCATTCCAATTCCAAAAACGATTAGGGCAATCAAAGCCATGAAAGCTACCCAACAAAAAGGCACCCTAGCGCCTTTCGCCTTGGCAAACGAATAACCGAATCCTATTGCTAGAATAAGAACTAACAATCCCGCCGCATAAATATATAGCATATAGCGTTCTTGATCCGGGCTTTTTCCAAAAAGGAGTTCCTTGATTTTTAGTAAAACACTCATTATTATTCTTATGTATGTTCTTACTACAATAAATACAAGGAGGATCACTTGGTCAAGGTAAAATGGTTGGGACACTCGGCTTTTTTCATCTCCAATAATAAATTCCAAATCCTGATCGATCCTTTTATTTCAGGAAATCCCAGCTCTCCGGTTAAGGCGGAAGATATCGAGGCACAATACATATTAGTCACTCATGGCCATAGCGATCATATCGGCGATGCAATTCCCATCGCAAAAAGGTGCAATTCTTTGATAATAGCTCCAAACGAACTTGGATACTACACCGAAAAAATGGGCACGCGAACTCATCGAATGCACATAGGAGGTAAAGCGAATTTCGACTTTGGCAGCATCAAGCTAACCCAGGCCTTTCATGGAAGTGCTATTATCGAAGATGGCAACATACTCTATACTGGTATGCCTTGTGGTTTTATCATCTCAATTGATGGGAAAAATATATACCACGCCGGTGACACGGGTCTTTTTGGCGATATGAAACTCATCGGAGAAAGAACCCCCATTGATCTAGCTTTATTACCCATAGGGGATAATTTTACTATGGGACCGGAGGACGCATCGTATGCTGTCGATCTTTTAAAACCCAGAATTGCTATACCGATGCACTATGGCACGTGGCCAATTATAGACAAAGACCCTTATCTTTTTCGCGAAGGCGTAAGGAATGGAACAAGCGAGATCGTTATTTTGAAACCGGGACAGGAAATCGAGATTTAATCCATCAATAGCAATCCTTTGGTTTTCCTTAAGGATAAACTTCTATTTGGATTTCTGTTTGTTAAAAAAGGCCGAGGCCAAAAAGCCTCGACCTTCTTTTTTTGAGACAACAGAAAAGATTATTTTATAAGTATGGCCTTTTTTGTTTTTTCACTTCGGTCGTTTGCTACTTTAATCAGATAAACACCACCTGAAACAACCTCCCCCAAGTGATCCTTGCCATCCCATATAATGCATCCTTGCTTTGGTGCAAGGTCAAAAGACCTTACCGATCTACCGGAAATATCGAAAATCTCAAGTCTCGATGGCTCGGCATTTCCCTGGATTTCAATACTGAGTGAAGCATTGAATGGATTAGGCGCGAAATTGAGGCTAAGTTTTTCGGGTTGTTCGACATATTCGTCGATGTCAGAAATATTGGTTACCAATTCGATATCATCTATATACCAGCCTCCAGCAGTGACATGCGCGTCTGAACCAAAGCGAAAACGCACTCTGGCTCTAGGAGCATAAAGAGACAAGTCGAGTGAATCTTTGCGCCATGCAAATGAAGATGAATAACATGGCGTTCCGGCCTCGAAGGGGCTGTCTGGATTATCTCTGATATACCTATTGTAACCGGGCTGAGGTTCGACCTGATGCCACAGCTCTCCCCCATCGATAGAGACCTCGACAATGCCACCATCCCAAGCTTGATAACTTCCTTCATCCTCCGCATCCATGGTATGCCAAAATTTTAGATAAGCGACAGTCCCTAGGTTTAGGTCGGGCGTCGAAAGCGCGCCATCGGCCTGATCGGAGTATTCGCTCCCACTTCCGAAATAGAAACAATAATCACCATCTGTCCAAGGATTGTTCTGGCTAACTCTTGTCCATTCGTTGGTATATCCAACACTTACGATCTTCGACGAGTATCCTCTGCCAGGAACCTCAAAATCCTCAAGATAGCCGGGGTAAATATAAACCTTGAATGACCCCGAAGGTGGAAAAGATGCTACATGGTGCGCGACGGAATTGTCAAAGGCTACTGCCCAATAATCGACAGTATCGCCTCCGGAGGGCATTCCCGGTAACACGCCTGACCATACATCCCAAACATCGGTCTCAGTCAGTGGCTGGGGAGCGAGATCGACAGTTCCAATCCTGCCATAGATACTCGCCAAAGATATTCCTTGATCATCTGAAATATTAACTATCCAACTAGGTGGCCACGCATATTCGAACCAAGGGCCTATAGGCAACGCGCTTATTGTGGGCACTGTGCTGTCTATAATTACATGAAAGGTATGCCACGAATCGGGAGCATCATGCGGCGATGAGAGTGGATTTCCACCGTTGTCTTCGGCTATAATGTAGTAATCGATTGTGCTTCCGCGCCGTTGTGCCGGGACATAGGCTTTAAAAACTCCAAATACATCGGCCATCGATAGGTACGACCAAGGGCCAGAATCCACACGCCAGAAAACGCCAATTGAGTCGGCAGCCACGCCAAGAGTAGCATTAAAAGTCGCCTCGACGCGGTATGTCCCCGTCGTATCCTCAGTATTATTTAATGCCCTATGGTTCACCTCGATATTGAAGCCCGGCCCGATTCCATGGGCGTAATAGCTTTCATAAATAAGTCTGCCATTGGGCGTGCCGTTATAGATATTACCGTCATCATCATCGATATTAACAGTAGCCCAGAAAAATTCCTCAAAATCTTCGGGATACAAAAATCTTGAAAGATGAACAAGCGAATCGGTGAAATATCTGCCTAATTCCTCTCGAATTGGCCACCAGCATGCGCTAATGATCTCGCCATCGGCGTGAACCTCACCATAAAAATCGCCCGGAAAGACCTTAGGGCCGTTAACCCTCCTCATAAACGCTGTCCCCGAGCGATATAAACCACCATCACCCATAAGGGGATTTTCAGTTTTGCTGCAGGCAAAATAATCGCTAAGGGCTTCGTCGATTGCCCCGCTTTGACCTGAATAAGGCAGTGCGCTAGATGGATAAATATTGTGTGTAACACCGTGTGTATATTCGTGGTAAATTACATCGCAGAAAAGCACCATATCGTAAAAAATCGTAGCTCCTCCACCAAAATTTATCCCATAGCCATCCCAGTTGGCATTATCATCCATTCCGGAATAATTCACTGTAACAGGCATCGAATAATCCATACTAGAAAAGCCGAGTGTATCCTTAACATAATTGTGTATTACATTAACGTGGTAATAGGCATTCATCTCATCATCAGGAGAGCTTGAAGTAGTCCAAGAGTGGTTAAATGGCGAGGTGAAGCTTGCAACATTATATAATGCTTCAGAGCCAGCATCGTTATCAACGTGAGCGTATCTACCATAATGAGATGTCGAATATGTAGGCGTGGCAGCGGAAATATCTGTCGCCCAATTACCGGAAATATCGGTATAGATTGGAATGGTATTTAAAGTAACACGCGCAAATTCCCAAGCACTGGTTTCTAGAGGATCATCCTTAAATTCGGAATGATATTTACCATAAACATTTCCAGAATGCTCGGCAGTTCTAAGTTCATTTGAGATCGAAATAATGCTTCCGCTTTGACCATCGACGATAACGCGCCACAACCCCACGGGGTCTTTGGTGAGAATATCGAAAGCCCAGACTCCGACAAGAGAATAAACTTCGACGCCCCAAATTGGGAATAGATATTCGCCCAACATGTCGATGCGAATCGGTTCATCTGTCGGCGCTATCGTGGCAATGGCTTTATTAAGTGCGTATTCCTCGGAAAGGGCGTTCTTATTGGAATATTCTAAAGAGGGAATTAACTTATTCGATAAGAAACTTATGCCACCCGTGGCTGTTATCATCGTAGTTAGATGACAACCCCAAACAGGTATTCCATTTTTGTATTGCTGTAAAGCAACAATAGCGCGATTCCTTGTCCATTTAACAGAGATGATTCCAAGGTCTTCTGTCAGAACACCAAAGAGTCTTTCATTTGAATCGACGAAGTTCAAAAGGGCCGAAGCGGCGTTTTGTTCGTTAACCGAGGAATAACCCTCGATTTGTATTGGATAACCTGTGATCATCCTGAACGTGCCGGTTAGCGGATCGATTCTATAATAACAGGGCGAGGCTGGAAGATTTTCGCCATTGGGAATAGCATTCATTGGCCCAAAAGCAGCAGGCTCAGCTTCAGGCCGCGCGAGTTTAGAATTTTCAAAACTGTAGCTATCGGTTGGCACAAAAGCCAAAGCCGATAAACAAATAACAGATATTATTATGACTCTATAAAGCGACATATCAACCTCCGGATAGTTAATAATTAAATCATCAAAAATAAATCAAACAAATCCGAAGCAAAGTATTCTATCGAGCTACCTTTATTTTATTCTAATAAATCTTGTTATGCTAAGGATATTATGTTTTATTGCAACCCACAAAATTAAAACCTAAAAGATGTCAATTGAATCTCTCGAATGCATTATTTTACAGTGGTATCATAACTGCAATTAACAAAAGGCTTGAAAAACATAGCTTTGATGTTATCATTAAGATATAATGCATAGAGAAATAAATAGACATTATAGGAAATTAGGCTCTGATAAAAAGGGTTTTAAACTTCCTAAATTATTATTTTACCTCTTCGGAGGAGCAGTCTTAGGTTTCCTATTGCCAGCTTTGCTCATCTTTATTGTCTATATACTTTATCAGCCCCAACTACCAGACCCTCAAGTCTTAGAGGATTATCAACCAGCTGTTGTTACTCGCATCTATTCAATAGACGGCGAAGTTCTCGCCGAATTTGCTGGAGAAAAAAGGATTTGGGTACCTATTTCAGAAGTATCCGAAAATATCATTAATGCCATACTTGCGGCGGAGGACAAGAGGTTTTATGAACACTGGGGTATTAACGCGAGCGCCATATTTCGAGCAATTTATGTCGATATAAAGCAAGGCAGAAGAGCACAGGGCGCCTCTACAATTACCCAACAACTTACTCGCGAACTTTTCCTGTCTAGAGAAAAACTGCTTACCCGCAAAATACGTGAAGCCTTGACAGCTCTCAAGATAGAGCGGATGTATTCCAAGTCCGAGATACTCGAGCTTTTTATCAATCAGCAATATCTCGGTAAAGGATGCTACGGTGTTGAAGCGGCAAGCAAATACTATTTTAGAAAAGAAGCGAAAGACGTCGATGAACGGGAAGCCGCTACAATAGCGGGTCTTCTTCAGAGACCGAGCCATTATAGCAATAACCTCAAATTGCTCAAAAGCCGTAGAAACACAGTGCTTTCCCTAATGCTCGACAACGAGATGTTCGATCGAACGACCTATGACAGCCTTTCGGCTCTCGATATAGGTATAGAAGAGGATCAAGAAGCCATTTCGTGGAAAGCACCATATTTCGTCGAGAATATAAGGCAATACATCGAACGCGAATACGGCGAAAGCTATCTCTATGAACGAGGAATAACTATTTACTCGACACTCGATTGGGAACTTCAACAACTTGCGGACACTGTGTTCGCAAAAAAAATCGATGCCCTTGAAAAATGGCAAAGAAAAATACATCACAACGATGACACTGTCTATACGGAGATGGCTTATGACAGCATCTCCGGTGATTCTATTAGGCAATGGAAAGAACTCCAGGGAGCGTTACTAGCTCTTGTTCCGGCCACTGGCGAAATACGCGCGATGATCGGTGGAAGGGATTTCCTTGAAAGCCAATATAACCGTTCTATTCAGGGAGGACGACAAGCTGGAAGCGCCTTTAAACCCTTTGTTTATACAGCAGCTATCGACAATGGATGGACACCGGTAGATACCCTACTCGACACACCCGAAGTATATCCGATGGGAAACGGCGAACTTTGGGCACCCAAAAATTATGACCATGAATATAAAGGCACTATCACTTTAAGAGAGGCGCTTCGAGCTAGCAGAAACGCGGCTACCGTCAAGCTGTGTAATGCTGTCGGTCCTAAAAGAGTAGTTTGGTATGCCAAGCGTATGGGTATTTCGACCGAATTGGAACCGTATCTATCCATTTCTATGGGCACCAGCGATGTTAAGCTAATCGATCTCGTCGAAGCATATGCAGTCTTCCCAAATATGGGAGTTAGGGTTAAACCTACGTCCATTCTTAGAATAATCGATAGAAATGGCAAAATCATCGAAAACCGCACTCCAGTGAAAGAAGAAGTCCTTTCACCTGCCACGGCTTATGTTATGACCAGCATGCTACAGACAGTAGTGGATCATGGAACCGGTTACGCCGCACGACTTATGGGTTTCGATCGACCTGCCGGCGGAAAAACAGGAACAACTGATGATTACTCTGACGCATGGTTTATAGGTTTTACTCCCCAATTATGTTGTGGAGTTCAGGTGGGTTATGACGATTATTCTACTCCTATTGGTAATGGTATGACTGGTTCGCGCGCGGCCTTGCCTATTTGGGCGCAGTTTATGTTATATGCCCATGTCCCCGATAGATATCCGCTTGAAGATTTTCAAATCCCAGCTGGGAAGGTTTCTTTTGTCGATGTCTGTAGCGAAAGCCATAAATTAGCCACAAGTCAATGCCCAAAAGTCATTCATGAAGTATTTGTTATGGGAAAACAACCCACGGATTACTGTCCTCCGGGATTCCACAATAAAGATAACCGCCCGGTATTCGACAGAAGACAACCTCAGAATCAAGATCAAATTGTCCCAAATATGCAGGGAGGAAAAAGAACCTCACCGCAAAAAGGGCGTTTTTAAGAAAATCTATTCTATATATTAAACATATATTCTTGAAATCTGTATTTTGAAAATACGAAGAGATATAAATTCTGCTTAAAATTGCTCAATAGGATTGACATCGCAAGCAATATACTATTCATTCCCTCTCATTACCTTCAATAATTATTGTAAAACTTCACATCATTATTACTTGAATATAAAATGAATTTCGATATATTTCTCTAGTTAAAAAATGTTCCCAGGAGATATAATGGAGAATATAGGCGATAGAATTAGAAGACTCCGGTTGCAAAAAAATATATCGCAAAGGCAATTTGCCAAATTAGTGGGCTCCAGCCCCGGGTTGATCTCTTTTATCGAGAGAAACCAAAATAAACCGAACTATTTAATTATCGGCAGAATTGCAAAAATTTTGGGAACAAGCTGCGATTACCTTATCTACGGCGGAGAGGCATCTGGAGAATCGACCGAGGAGCTTCTGAAGAGACTCAAACGTGAATTGAATATTAATTCCACAAATTCAAAGGGATACGAATTCAACACACGAGAAAGAGAACTTATCGATAAATACAATATTCTTTCCCGATTATCCAGGCTTTCACGAACTAATCTAGAGATTGTTCTGGATATTATAAAAAGAGTGGAAAATCTTTAGTCTATTGAAACACCGACGAAAATTGACCAACCGTTTGTCTCGATTGTCCCTCCGGGGAATAATTCAATCCCATCGATGGTAATTGCATCATAATCGACGGCTCTGCCCTTCATATAGTCACCTTCAATGAAAATCCCAATTCCAATGACTCTAACCTCGAGGCCGGCGGATAGCGAAGCCATATATGCCCAATGTCGCTCCTGTTGGACCTTGTAAATTGTAGCCGAAGTATCGCCATCCATGTAATACTCAATCCTCTGACTAATCAGAGGAGAAATAAGACCGATATCTGCCGAGATATAAGGAAACAATCCAGTTCCCCCATTTCCCAACTCGAAACCCAGGCCAATACCACCATAAATTCCTATGGCATCCAGTCTATGCTTATATGCGCCGAGTGTTAAAGGCGCAGAAATACTTGGATCGGTAATAATTGGAATAGAAGCATTATGAACATTGATCAGTTTAGTTCCGGCTTGAATAAAAATAGGTTCATGGAAACTGAACCTTCCCTCGAATAGATATGAATTCGCATAAGTGTCTTCAAAAGTGCTGTCCAGCGGGACAAATTGGCCGATACCAGCACGAAGCCCAATAAACCCCCAACATAAACTGGAAAATAAAATAAGGCAAAGAAGCCGAATTTTCAGTTTATTCTTCAATTTCGCTTTCTTTAGTTTCACTCTCGGAAGACAATGAAGACTTCTTTTTTCTGAAGATAGCCGCACCTATAAGACCTCCAAAGAGGGCAAATACGGAATATATCATTATACCTCCAATTAGCGACCCTGCAATCATAAGCCATTGATTGGTAATAACTTCAGCCATCATCTCCTGAGTTGCTATATCGAATTCCGCAGAACTAACTATTTCGTAGAGGTTCGACAGGTAATTTTCGTGAAAGAAATACCATAACACTCCAACACCGATTGCCTGAACAAAAGCACCCACTATACCGGCAATAAGACCGGTTATTGCACCTTGGCCGGGGGTGATGTCGCCGAACTCCTGTTTAAATATCAAGCTGGAAAGCACTCCACCGGCGATAACCCATAAACAACAAATCAAATTAACATAATTAACAATTGGAATAACAGATAAAATACCAAGGACAATCCCTGGCCAAAGCGCCGATGAAAAATAGGGTTTTTTTTGTTTATTCATTTATAACTCCTGAAATTTCTATTTCTTAGCCCAAAACTGCAAATCGATATCCTCAAATAGATTATCTTGTTCTTCCAAAAGATGGTATCTTGTTCGTTCCTCCTGAGTAACCGAGCCTCCATTCAAGATACTCTCTATTCCCTCGGCCAATTTCACGAATGCGTTGTGGTGAAAGATAATCCTGTTTTCCGCATAATCTCTAGCTGACCATGTGCTAATCAAAAATTGCCAATCGCTAGATTCTAAAAGCAGCAGTTCCCTTGCCGCTTGTTTAAGTGGTTCAATCAATTCTTTGGGATTACCCGCTAAATTCCATTTCATAACAAGTTCGGTCATTTTCTTTTCGGTTTCATAGATATGTTTCCATGTCCATTCTGTCCATTCATTAAACCAAATATAATGAAATCCACCCTGTCCCCATGATCCTTCAGGAATATTGATAACTTCGTCGAGTTCAGATTGTTCGAGTGCCTTTGAACCGGAAATCATTTCTATGCCTGGCGTTTCTGCAATCTTTTCAGCCACTTTTGCAAGCCATTTAGGGCCTTCAAACCACCAATGGCCAAAAAGTTCAGCATCGAATGGAGCAGTTAAAATACCTCCGTCCTCGAGCTTTTCATGAACTGCTTTAACAAAATGTTCAGCCTGTTCTTCGAGCGCACCCTCTATCCAATCTGGATTATATATCTTTTTATCTGCGAGATCGGCCTTTACGTCTGTAATACGCCAATATCTGTGGCCACCAGGATAATGTTTTTTATGAAAATCGAGATAGGCAGGATTTCCGGGATATCCCCATTCTGCTGACCAAACTTGAAGACATGTTTCAGGATCGCGGAAAAAAAACGCTGTTCCTTCCGGTTTGCCTGTTGACGAAACTAAATAAGGTTTAAGAGTAGTTCTTTCGCCCTTCGATATTTTTGGTGTGTAGTTCTTCTCAAACCTGGTCCATAGAGCCTTTAAGCTATCAAAGCGGTCGATATAAACTCCTTGTGATTCACCACCCACGAGAAGATGTGAATCGGCAACAGTCCAATCGATACCCGCGGAATTAAGAATTTCCTCTACGCCGAGCCTATCAAAAGAAGCATCATCGCCAATAGGTGGTTTCCAATTATATGAAGGCCTGTAGGCGCATTCCGGCATCCATATTCCTCTAGGAGGTCTTCCGAAATGCCGTTCGTAAGATTTCACTCCAGTGAAAACTTGTCCCTTAACAGCCTCGTCTGTGCCTAGAAGAGGCAAGTATCCATGGGTTGCGGCACAGGTTATAATTTCAAGCTTGCCTCTATCCTGAAGTGATCTAAAGGCACCGATAATATCACACTTTATCTCTTTATCAAAAAACTCTTTGATCTTCGAATACTCATTCTCCCACATCTCCGCTAGTGAAGCAAGTTGCTTATCTCCGGTGGCATAAAAAACCTCGCGATTTTGCCTAGCGCTGGTAATTTTATTTTCCAAATAGGCTTCAAGCGCCCCTGCAAACTGCCTATGAGATAATTGCTCACATAAAACAGGTGTCAAACCTATGCTCATCTCAAAGGGAAGGGCTTTTTCTTCAAGCTCTTTAAATGCTATAAGCAAGGGTATATAAGTCTCCGCAGATGCCTCGAAAAGCCAATCCGTACCGTGGGGCCAAGTGCCATGACCCATAACATAAGGTAAATGAGAATGAAGCACTAAATGTAATTTTCCACTCATGATAATCCTATTTTTTTTGAAGTGAACGAAGATACTCTGCAGCTACCTCTGGTGGAGTGGGATTAATATAGAATCCCGTCCCCCACTCGAATCCCGCAACCTTTGTAAGTCTTGGAATTATCTCGAGGTGCCAATGCCAATCATACGGCAGAGTTTTCCAATAATGTTCTTTGCCCGGCCTAAGAACTGAATTAGGTGAAGTGTGAAGAACGAAGTTATAAGGAGGATCGTCCAAGGCTACTTTGATTCTTCGGAGGGTTTCGCCTAAAACCGTTGCGAAGTCCATAAGGACCTCATCTGTAGTTTGAGTATAATCATGCGAATGAATACGCGGCATAATCCACGTCTCAAAGGGGAACCTGCTCGCATATGGTTCTAACACAACGAACTGGTCCGTAGTTAAGACTATACGCTCTTGCATAGCGAGTTCTTGATTCATTATATCGCAGAACAAACAACGCTCTTTATTGAGATAATGCTCGCGAGCGCTATCTAGCTCAGCGGCTATAGTTCTCGGTGTAATCGGGGTGGCTATCAATTGAGTATGTGGATGGGCAAGACTCGCTCCAGCCGTTTTACCGTGGTTTTTGAAGATAAGAACATAACGAAGTCTGTTATCTTTATGAAGATCAGATATCCTGTCACGATATATCTTGCATATCTTAAAAAGGTGCTCTATCGGCATATCACCCATATGAAGTGTATGATCGGGTGATTCGATGATAACCTCATGAGCGCCGACACCATTCATAACATCGAATATCCCAAGGCCACGACGCCCAAGGTCACCTTCGACAGCTAAAGCCGGGAATTTATTTGGAATTACACGAATTTTCCAACCGGGGGAATTTGCTTCTGTTCCAGAGGGCCTAATTGCAGTTATTTCCGGAGGGGTTTTATCTTCGTTACCTTCGCAAAATGGACAAACGGAAGGCACGTGCCCATTACTTGGGTCTTTCTTAAAATCGGTAGGGCGTCTTGCTCTTTCAATAGCTACGATTACCCATCTTTTCTGCACCGGATCGTGTCTTAACTCACTCATATAGAACTTAACCTTTCATTTCAAACTCAATTCGATTTATAGTTGAGGAATTAAGATAAATATTATATACAATTATCGCAACCACCATTTTAACATCTATCTAAACTCTTGCAAATGATAAACCTTGCGAGAACGAATTCATTGATTATATTAATTAGATATTGAATCTATAGACTTATTAAGAAAAAAACTTATGAATAATGAACAAAAACCTATACAAAAAAACGAAACTGAATTGAGCCATCGGCCTGACTGTTACATTGTCCAGTTCAAGAAGGACCGCCTCGACTATTATATAGATAGAAATCACCTAAATCTACAAAGCGGTGAATGGGTTCTTGTGCAGGCAGAGAGGGGTCGAGACCTCGGATTGATACGCAATAAAATACCACAAAAACAAGTCGATAAATCACAACGCAAATACCCTCTTGAAATACTCCATAGAGCCCGCCAGGACGAGTTAGATCAGCTTGCTATCAATCGAAGCGATGAAGACGAAGCTATAGCAACATGTCGCGAGTTGATTAATTTTCGTGGTTTAGATATGAAACTCATCGATGTCGAGTTACAATTTGACAGCAATAAAATTACATTTTATTTCACCGCTGATCATAGAGTCGATTTCCGTGAGCTAGTTAAAGACCTGGCTTCCTCCTACAGAACAAGAATAGAGCTAAGACAAATCGGCGTGCGTGACGAAACCAAAAAAATGGGTGGCATAGGTCCATGTGGAATAGAGTTATGTTGTATGAAATGGCTTAAAGAATTCAGTCCTATATCTACTCAATATGCACGGGATCAAAACCTCGCAGTCAATCCGAGTAAGCTTTCCGGCCCATGTGGCAGGCTTTTTTGTTGTCTTGATTATGAAGAATCCTTCTATTGCGAAATGGCTAATAAATTCCCAAAAGTGGGCGATAAGATTTTCGTTGAGAAAGAAAAATATATTATCGACAAGATAGATCCTTTTAAAATGACTGTAACTGTCAGAAATTTAGACAAAGAGAATATTGAAATAATGAAATTGAACGAATTTAATCGAAGATTTCGCCACACCAATAAAGATTGGTTGAATAAATGGCTTCCAAAAAAACAATAAAAGTAAAAAAAATAAGGCTTGTCGTTCTGTTTGCATCGTTATTAGTTATCGCCTTTCCCCTATTTTCACAGAAGATTTTGATACCAATGGACTTGACGCAAAACGATCACCTTAAGGCATATGGTGTGACTTTCAATTCTCTGAGAGAAGGATTCAATATCGAATGGTTGCTTAACTATCGTGGCGGAAGTTTTCTTGCTCCACCAGAACAAAAGATTATGGATTTGTGTCGTTTAAACGGAGTGGATTACGACCTTGTTGATGGTGCAAAGATCGCCGATATCTATGCCGAAATCGAAGAAAGCAACATGGAGGTAGTGCTATTAGAGAAGGCACCAAAAATAGCAATATACACTCCTCCCAATAAAGAACCATGGGATGATGCTGTTACCCTTGCACTCACATATGCAGAGGTGCCATATGAGACTATTTGGGATGCTGATGTTTTAGCAGGAAAAACCTCCGAGTTCGATTGGATTCATCTACACCACGAGGATTTTACCGGCCAATTTGGCAAGTTTTATTCAAGTTATAGAAACACGCTATGGTATAAACAAGATGTAGCTACCAATCAAGAGATGGCGAGAAAGCTCGGTTTCTCGAAGGTTAGTGATTTGAAACTCGCCGTAGCTCTGAAGCTTAGGGATTTCATCTCCGGTGGAGGTTTTTTATTCGCGATGTGCAGTGCAACTGACACTTGGGATATTGCCCTTGCCGCTCGCGAAATTGACATCGTTTCCGCAGAGTTCGATGGAGACCCTATGGATATCGATGCGCAATCGAAACTTAATTTCGATGAATGCTTAGCTTTCGAGAATTTCGAAATAGTTACTAATCCCCTTGTTTATGAGCATTCCAATATTGATGTTAAGCCTGAGGCATCTTCGAGAGCATTTTCATCTGAAGCAAGTTATTTTACACTTTTCGATTTCTCGGCAAAATACGACCCTGTTCCTACTATGCTCGTTCAGAATCATGTGAATATAGTTCAGGATTTCCTCGGGCAAAATTCGGCTTATAACAAGGATGTTCTTAAACCCCACGGCATTATTCTCGGTAGCTATGAGAATAAGAATGCGGTTAAGTATATCCATGGCAATCTCGGGAAAGGATCCTGGACTTTTTTAGGTGGGCATGACCCTGAAGACTATGCTCATTATATAGGTGATCCACCAACGGATCTCAATCTTCATAAGCAATCACCTGGTTACAGGTTAATTCTCAATAATATTCTTTTCCCCGCTGCTCAAAAGAAGGAACATAAGACTTGATATTTTTCTATCAAAAAGTAACACGCGTTTCAAGTTTTCTTGCGCTTATTTTATCACTTATCTTAACGACAGCGTGTTCCGGCAAAGAAGGCGATTTTTCTTCAAAAAAAATATCCGAGAACATAGAAAATATCGATGTCTGTTTTTCGGCTGTTGAGGATTGCAGGGCCTTAATTTTGAAGAAAATTTTATCTGCCAACAATACAATAGATGTTGCAGTTTACTCGCTAACCAATATCGAACTATCCAGAGCATTGATTGAGGCACACAGTAAAGGCATTATTACCCGCGTCATTTCCGACGATAAACAAAGCTCCGGCAAGTATAGCAAAACTCAATATTTAGCTGATAACGGAATACCAGTCCGATATGACGGTTCGACAGGATATATGCACCACAAATTCACCGTTATTGATAACGCTGTTATTTTAACAGGAAGCTATAATTGGTCTAATTCAGCAGAGAATAAAAACGACGAAAACTTGCTTTTGATTAGAGATAAAAAACTCGCGCGGAAATATACAAATGAATTCGAGCGTTTATGGGAGAAATGCAAATAATGGCCATAGGCGCACATAAAACCCCCGCTTTTAAATGGAAACCTACACATTGGAGTATGGGACCGTTTATTTTATGGGCTATGGGTATTGCTATTCTTCTTCTCGTTAGAGTATTAGTTCAATCACCACAAGAGTATGCAAGCACCGTCGGTTTCGTTATTCCATTGATAGATTTATCTTACATTATCTGGGCAGTTTTCGCCACCTTTCAATCCGGTGGCCGGCTTTCCGACCTCGGCATAACTCGCAAATATGGCCTCCTGGCCTTATGTTTAGGCCTTCTTGCAGGATTTGCTATAATGGGCATACGCTCTTTGGATCCACGATTTGCCGGTTATCTTCAATTCACTATGGAGCCATTGCCATTGACTGTATTAATAATAGGCGGCGCTTTTCATGCCTTTGCCGAAGAGGTCCTTTTTCGGGGCTACTTCGTGGGCCGACTATCAAAAGATTTCGGTTGGGTTCCCGCTGTGATTATTTCAGGCTTGGTCTATGGATTAGCTCCATTCGCCTTTCTTGGAGCGGATCCATTATCGACGAACCAAATAGCCGAAATCGGTAAGTTCTTTATTTCTGTTTTCCCTGCAGTTACCCTACTGGGTGTCTTCTTGGCTTTGGTATATCGTATAATCGGTTCAATAATAACAACTTGGTTTGCTGTAACATTATCTATATGGGCCTTGGGTTTCATTAAAGGGGGCATGGGTGCAAATTTGTCTTATCCTGTTTTTTCTCTTGTGGGATATATTTTACTTGCATTATCGGCAATCATTATAGTAACTTTGTTAATGAAACATTATGGTCATAAATTGTTAAAACTCAATGAATTGAAAAACATTATCGAATAACGGAGGAGCAAATGTCTATTTTCTATAGGTTTATCGTTTTAATGTTGGTTATAGGTTTAGCATTCTCAGTAAATCCGAACACATCTTGTAAACCTCAGAGAGTCACTTTCGAAGCCGAATGCACCGGGTTAATGATGAGAGCCGCAAATCCCTTTGACTATTCCGAACCGTTCGATTATGAATACGACGATGGTTTTGCAACGCTTTCTCTTTCTGCTCCGGTCGAAAACATGTGCGAGGCTCTGCGAATCCAAGCCGAACACGCGTGTAGCCTCGAATCCGTGGAATTCTACGTTTTCAATGGAGGTTCGCTCGAAGTGCATATATGGGATGTAGATTCGCTTCGTAAACCGAGCACACATGAGCTCATTCCTTCTTTCTTGGAAGTTTTAGATTCCGCAGGTTTCGGTGGATGGGAGGAAATATTATTACCAACGAAAATATATCTTCCACCTCTCGGTGAGTGTTTCGTCGGCAGGAAAATAATTACGCCTCTCATGCCAACACTTTATCTCAGTCGTATGGTCGATACCGAGAATCGAAGTTATCTTTATATACCATCGTCGCGTCAATGGTTACCACCAAGTTATACTGATTCGACCGGAAGCTGGTATGTTACATATCTTATTCGCGCGCACGGCTGGTATTATAACATTCCAGATGAAACACTCTTCGATTTCGATACTAGTTTCATTACTTCGACTAATTTAGGCGTAGCGCTTTGTGACTGCGATGCAGACTCCGATCCCGACCTTGCAACTGGAAGCCAAATTTACCGCAACGATTCCGGCACATTTAGGATTGTAGCCGGAACTGGCATTTCCGGTATTGGTTATCCTTTTTGGGGCGATTTCGACCTCGACGGAGAACCAGATATTTTCTTCTGCAGTGGAATAGGAACCGACAAGCTGTATGCCAACGGTGGAACCGGGTATTTATATCACGATGTAACTTCGCCTGCGGGAGACATCGCAAATGACTACATCACCGAGGCTGCCGCCTGGCTGGATTACGACAAAGACGGTGATCTCGATATCTATGTTACCAATTCGGCCTCATTTGATTCCACAGATTCTATATGGACATTTTATCCAGACCTTTTCTATCGCAACGAAGGCGCATATTTCACCAACGTTACAGATGCCGCTGGAATTGGCCTTGCTACTAGCACTGCCCAATATGGCGCGGGAATCGCTCTGGGCGATTGGAATAATGATAGCTGGACAGATATCTATGTTGCCAATGGCCACAATTTTTCCAATTATCTTTGGCAAAACAATGGCGATGGCACCTTTGGCGAGGTAGCTTTCTTCTATGGAGTAGATGGATATAATGAAGGTGGGGGCATATATGGAAATTCAATGGGGGCTTGCTTCGGAGACATAGACAACGATGGAGACATGGATCTTTTTGTTGCCAATGAATCACCAGCATTTGGTTATTCAACCGCAGACAGGTCTTTCCTCTATATTAACGAAGGACCACCCTATTTCTATATGACCGATCAGCGTGCAATGCGTGGTATATCCAACCACAATGACCTCAGTGTCCCTTGCTTTATCGATTATAATAATGATGGTTGGCTCGACATTTTTGCCACAGCAATGGCACCCGGAAACTACGCAGTTTTATATAAAAACAATGCTGACGGCACCTTTACCGATGTCACCGAAGAATCCGGACTTATACTCAACGGTGCCTCGGCCGCAGGTTGGGGCGATATCGATATGGATGGCTATCTCGATCTGGTTGTGGAGTTAGGTAGAGAAAAATTGGTTTATAAGAATAAAACCGCTACAATAACCTCCGAATCCAATAATTGGGCGAGATTCAAACTCGATGGCGCCGATGGAAATAAGCTGGGTATCGGCACAAGGATTTATCTTTTCGCCGGAGGTATCAGTCAGCTTCGCGAGATAGGCGCTCAATACGGAGGCCTGCATTCCCAATCTGAACCCATTGCTCATTTCGGTATCGGCGAAGAGGTATCCATAGATTCGGTTGTAATCCAATGGAATTCTGGCGCTATCGAACGAGTTTATGATGTTTTACCAAACTTCAATTATCACTGGCTAGAAGGCACTCACGGCATCGAGGACAAAAACTTGCTTCCGGCAAAGCTGAGCGTTTCTTCGCACCCAAATCCATTTAATGGCGCCTGTAAAATCGATATTTCAAACACCACTGGGCCAATTGAACTTGAAATATTCGATATACTTGGGAAAAAGGTGCATTCCGAGAATATCGTCCATCCCGCAAAGAATACCACTATAATCTGGACTCCCAACAATTCCCTCTCAGGAGGAGTTTATTTTGCGCGCATTGCAACCTTAGGTAGGTCATTAGAACAAAAACTTTTATATATTAAGTAAAATAGCTATGAGACCTATATTAGGTGTTTTTATCCTCACTCTTGGATTGCTCTTTACAGCGTCTCCATGTGCTCGCGCTGAATCGCTTGATGACTTTGTTACACGGATTATAGCTTCAGATACTCTTGGAACACCTGAGCAGTATATGTTTACTGCTGAGGAAACAGTTATTTCATATCAAGACAAAAAGAGGACTGAAAAAAAAGGCGCAGTGTTTTCTCAAAAAAGATACACAATTTACGGAGAGGATAGCGTCGAAGTGGAGGTTCTTAGCACCACAGTCGAAGGTGATTCATTGCCAGATAATGGCAAGGGAAACAGTGAAGAGAGAGAAACCCTCGCCGACGAGGATATGCCTTTCAACACAAACACTCTCCCAGATTACATTTACGAGGATCTCGGTGTTGTTACACTAAACAGCGAATCCACAAGAAAAATCAGATTTCGCTCTAAAAAACGAAGTAAAAACAAAATCGATGGGATAGCCTGGTTCGATCCGACAACCGCCTATTTAGAACGCATGGATTTCGAATATGCTAGAAAACCATTCGCAATAAAAGACTTCAGTGCTGTGTTGAAATTAACTTATCGAGACGGTTATAAATTCCTATCCTACTTCGAGATGGAGCTCCGTGTCAAAGTCCCCATAATCATGGAAATGAATTTGTCTGTTAAACAGGTCATCACCAAAATAGATGTTTTATGAGGCTCTGGTTATAACCAGCCGTTTTTTTTATACCATTCGATTGTTTCGGCTATACCGTGTTTAACATTATAATGTGGTTCCCAATTGGCTTGATATCTGAAAAGTGAACCATCACAAACCCAGTTTTTAGAAAGCTCATACGCCTTTTCCAGAGAGAGAAGTGGTGGCTTTCGATTTATTAGAGAAAGCCCTCTAGCCAGTCCCGAAACCGTAATCAAGGAGAATTTAGGCAGTCTAATACTGAGTGTTCGTTTACCCAATTCTCTGGCAATAGCACTCGTAAATTTACGCCAAGTATAAGTTTGGCCATCTTCGATGAAGTAAACCGAAAAATCATTTTTAAAATCCAATGAAACGGAAACTGCTTCTGCCAAGTCTTTGACATAAATAGCCGAGAACTGCCGCTCAGGATCTCCCGGAAATAAAATGATACCCTTAGAAATCATCTTAAAAAAGGTGTAAACATCCTTATCGCGTGGGCCGTACACCATCGGTGGCCTTATAATGGTTACTGGAAACAACGAAGAAAAAGATCGAAGTGCTCTCTCGGCTTCGAGTTTGCTGCAGCCATAACTCGATACCGGACACTCCATGGTTGTTTCATTAATTACTTCGCAATCTCGACCGGGTTTTCCTGCAGCCTGACTAGATATGAAAACGAACCTCTTAAGGCCACTAGCATACTGCGAACATAATTCGGCTAACTTAACAGTCGCCAGAAGGTTTGTCTTAAAAAAATCGCTTTTCCGTTTAGCTCTGACAGCACCAGCACAATGCACAACAGCATCCATCTTGGGAAGCACGGTTTTCAGGGCATCGAGCCTTTCCATTGGTGCGATGATCCTCTCTGCATCTTTATTCAACCAACGTAAATTTGAGCTTTCCCTAATCGCGACAACCACACGATGCCCTTCTTCGCAAAGTCTATCGACTATATGCGAGCCCACAAAACCGGTACCGCCTGTTACGAGTATCCTCATTATCCAGCCTATAGCTTATATTCATAAATACGATAAGTTTTATATTTTTTTGCTGCGAGTTTTATAGCAGTGTTATTCATAGGATGATTATCCTCGTCCACCCATGATAGTTCGGCGCTTGTGAATCCCTTTTTTAAACCGTTTATATATGTTTTATAATAAAAAACAAGGTCTATTCCGCGATTGCGGAAACCCTCCATCACACCCATAGTTATAACTCTGGCGCGAGTTATTCTCTTTTTTGCTTGTAATATTTTGAATATACCTATCGGGAAAAGCCTTCCGTGGGCCGTTTTAAGAGCTGCATTGAAATCCGGAATGGTAATCGACAGCCCCACAGGTTTACCATCGATCTCGGCAAAAAAGACAAGGTCGGGATCGACTATCATTTTTAGGTCTTTTCCAAGTAGCTTAAACTCAGCTTCAGTCATGGGAGTATATATATTATTTACCTGCTCAAAATCGTTATAAATAATTCTGGCACGCTCTATCTCATTGTCCCAATCCTTCATATTGATGTTTCTTATAGTGAAACGTCCTCTCTCGATAAGCCGAGGAATAATCTTTTCAAGCCTTTCCGGCATCTCGGGTTTATCGATTAGCCACGCATAGAGGTCTTTCCATTTTTTATGACCGTATCTCTCGACAAGGTCTATATAATGTGGGGGGTTATAGGCCATCATCAAGACAGGCGAGGAATCGAAGCCATCGATTAGCAGACCTGCGATATCGTTTGCAGATGGACTGAGAGGACCAATGATTCGAGAAACTCCCTGCTTTTGCGCCCACTCTATCGCCGAATCGAAAAGGGCATTGGACATAGCTTTATCGTTCTCGGATTCGAACCATCCCCAATATGCAACTTTCTCTCGATGATATTCTTCGAAAAGCCTATCGACTATCGCTGCGATTCGTCCAACCGATCTTCTCCCCTTTCTCGCAACAAAAAACTCGGCTTCGGCATGTTCGAAAAACGGATTTTTCTCTCTATCTAGTTTTTTAAACTCATCCATTTTAAGAGGTGCAACCCATTTTTCATCATGCTTATAGATATGATATGGTGCCCGGATAAAATCACCGAGATCGTTTTTATTCATAACTGGTCGAATTGTTATCATCAGAACCTTACTTAACGAGAAGAATTTTTGCGGTTTCTGTCGATTCACCGATAGAGATACTGAGATTATAGACGCCGGTCGGAAGCGGCTTCCCAGCTTCGTCTGTTCCATCCCAAACCGTCCCATATTTCCCTGCCGACACATCACCGGAAAATAGTTCTCTTATCCGTCTTCCAGCAATATCGAAAACCTTGATCTCAACATATCCTTCTGGCGTCGAAAACTCGAAACGACATGCGGAATTGAACGGATTTGGAAAAGGTTTTCCAAGAGAAAGAGTAAGCGGTTTATCGATCTCGCTAATTCCTACTGGAACAATCCGGCAATACACTGGAATCACCTTGCTGGGATTAGCTCTATCATTTGTTGTTATTCCAAGCCAAGCCCTGTATTCGCCTATCGAAATAGAGGGAACATCTACATGAAGATTCACACTCTGCGGTGCTTCGGAAGAAACTACACTGCTAATTGGCGATTCATCCAGCCACCAAGCATCCGATAGAAGATACAAGATAGGGGAACTCCCGGGATTCGGAGCCTGATCTTCGAACACCGGGACCCCTGTGAATTCGGTAATAATTGCAGCGTAAATATATATCGACGACGGGTCTTCTATCTGTGCCTTAGTGAAACCAACGCCAGCGGAATCACCGTTAGCCATTATCCAATGTGGTGTTCCTGCCAGATCCCAACCATAAGAACTCGAAGGCGCATATTTAAGAATCACTCCAGGAGTAGGAAGCGGAATTGCGCCCACGGCAACAAGATATTCAACTCCCATGAAGTCAGGGCTTCCGGTACTGGGATCCATATCGATATCTATCCCGAAACCAGCGGCAAAATCCTCCTCGGGATCGCCCATATAGCTCCACGAATCAAACTTAAACCATACATTAGCACCGTCATGTTGACCCCAAATATCACGAATATCTTTATCTGTCGAAGGCTCGTCTGGATCGCGTAACAAAAATCTCCAATCGTCTGGTGAAGGCGAAGTCATAGCATCGACAATCAAGTCGTCGAAGGCACTGCCTTCATTCATATGTCTCAGGACATCCATAATGCGCCTACCAAAATCGGACGACACAGAGCCGCATTCCCTTGTCTCCGGTTCAGAATTAAATTCGGATATTTCGAATTCTAAACCTCCACTTCCAATATTAGCTATCGATAGATGAGTATCGAATGGCTCTGAGCCATATGTTAGAACGAGGGCAACACTGTCCGGTTCTATCGAGGCGATGGCATTGAATGGCATTGCCTCGGCTATGGCTGTTGGAAGACTTTCCTCATCATGATAGAGCGCAGTAACCCGATAATAATATGGGATTTCATTTGCAACATCTGTATCCGTGTAAAATGTGTCAATAATCGGGTGAGGATTAATTGGAGTCATTGTAAAATCATCGGGGCTTAACGCTCGATAAATATTATATCCATCAAAACTCGCTGGCCTAAAGCGAATTGTAGTGCCAGATGAAGGATCAGGTGACGCCCAGTTTAAAGGAATATGAATATTGTAGCCCGATTCAGCAATTAAATTACCGGGCGACAAAACAATTTGTTTTTCAAGAAGGGCCAAATCGTCGATATACCAACCCGGACCGTTGGCGCCATCATCAGATTTGAAGATAAATTCGAAACTAATTAGATCGAAACCACCGGACATGAAAGGCGTTAGATCGAAAATAACCTTCTCCCAACTATCGCTATATCCGCTGAAACCAGCATGACCACTCGCAGCAACCATCGATGATGGATAGCCTCCGATAGGCTCGATATCATACCATCGAACACCACCATCGGAGCTTATACGAAGATGTCCTCCATCGAATGGCCTTTCAGCAGCCCAGAATGACCACATCTCCATAGTCCCTGAATTCCATCCGATCACATCGAAATCATCCGTTTTCAATATATAATCAGCGTTATTACTGTAATCGCCCGTAAGCATCGTGCCCCAACATTTACTACCCGAATAGGCACCAACATCTTCACGCGGGATACCCCATTGCCAACCGCGTGGCGAAATAAATTCGCCATCATCGCTCTCAAAATCAACCCAAATAGAGCGGACAATCGAAAAACTAAAATTCCCAACAACAGGCAAAAGCGTGATGTTCGATATTATCGCTCCATCGATTGCTTCAATACGGTATTCGATGTTATCACCCGTATCGATGAATTCGGGTTCTAGATAGGTCAAGCACTCCCCAATGCTATCTGGAATAGTGACAAGGGTTTCCGGCGACCCATGGTTGAATGACCATATAACAAGGCATTTATCTACCCCAAGATTATCCTCGACGACAAATTTAACCTCATATGGTGCCGCCTCTGGTGCGGCATCCTTCAAAGGTCTGTGGTGAATTACTGGAGCTATCGTATCTGTCCCAACATAAAAACCGAAAAACTCGAGCGGCCAACTCTCAGGGAGAGTGGAGCATATACCTAAAGTATCACAAGCAGAAATATAGTAATGGACTTCATATTCGAAGCCGGCACCCAAGATATCG
>JAGLDC010000081.1 GCA_023145965.1 bacterium
AAAGTTACAGGATGGCCCGCTCGTTTTGACGATGATGATTCACTGGGTTATGTAATGGATGATGCCCCTATAAAAATATTCGATGGGCATTCTGTTTATTACCATAGTTCCACGGGAATTGAAAATGATTTCGGCACAATGAAATATGAAATCATCCCGGCAAATGAAACTCGCGAGAATTTATAAGTGCTATCAAATATATGTGAAACAACTCTAACACGGAGGTATGAAATGTTCGACACAATCAAAAAAGGGCTTTATCTGGGTTTTGGTGCAATCGCCATAACCAAGGAAAAAGCCGAACAGCTCGTCGACGAACTCGTCAAGAAGGGCGAAGCCGCAGTTGATGAAAAGCCTGAACTGGTGAAGAAGATCCTCGAACGGGCGGAAGAACAGGAAAAGAAGGTAACCGATCTGATCGACAGTGCGGTGCGCAAGGCGGTCGATAAAGCAAAGGTTGCCACCAAGGACGACATCGCACAACTCAAGGGGCAAATTAACGCCCTGAAGGAGAAGTTGAAGTAGATGAAATCGAACGTTCCACATCGCACGAAAAGATACACGCAGATACTGCAGGTTTTTGTTCGGTGGGGCGTTGTCGAGGTAACCGGGCATTTTCTAAATCTTCATTCGATCAAGAAAATGCCCGGTATCGAACGATTGTCCAGTGGGGCGCGGCTTCGCATGGCGTTCGAGGAATTGGGTGGCACATTCGTGAAAATCGGGCAGATACTTAGTGTTCGTCCGGATATTGTGCCGCTCGACGTATGCGACGAACTGCGCAAGCTCCAGGACGAAGTTCCCTCGGTTTCATTCGACAAGATCGAACCGATCTTGAGCGAACTATATAGCGTTCCAATCGACGATGTTTTTGCGAAATTTGACAGGACACCTATCGCGGCGGCATCACTGGCTCAGGTCTATCGTGCAACAACGAAAAACGGCGAGGAAGTCGCGGTAAAGGTCCTTCGACCGAATATCGGTCGACAGATAGAAAACGATATTGCACTTATGCAACAGCTTACGAAAATCGGTGAGCATTATTCATCGCTAATATCGGATATTAATCCGATGTCCTTTGTAGATGAGTTCGCACGGTCGCTTCGCCGGGAAACCGACCTCGTTTGGGAAAGAAGGAATATCGAACGCTTTACCGCGTTATACAAGGGGGACGAAACCGTTCATATTCCCAAGGTCTATCCCGAACTTTCCGGTCAAAGCGTGCTCGTAATGGAATTTATCGACGGGATCAATATATCCGAGATCGAAAAGTTGAGAGCCGCCGGGCTATCGCCCGAGTTAGTAGCGCAGCGGGGCGCACGGCTGATTGTCCGCTCGATCTTCGACTTCGGTTTCTTCCACGCCGACCCGCACCCGGGGAATATCTTCGTTTTGCCGGGCAACGTGATAGCGCCGCTGGATTATGGGATGGTCGGCTTTGTTGACGATAGGGTTCGGGGAGCGCTTTTCAATATGATTTCCGGTGTAATCGATGAAGATATAAACCGTTTCATGCGGGGACTCGAAGCCGTATGCGAATTACCGGACGGGATTTCCCAAACTGAGTTGCGGAGAGATATTGTATTACTCACGCACAAATACTACGGATTGGAATTGCAATATCTGAATGTAAAGGAAATCGGCGACGATGTTTTTGCGCTATTTCGCCGCCATAGATTGCATCTCCCCGCCGACCTGTCGCTTCAATGCAAGGCGCTTATCACTGTCGAGGGGGTTGGAAAAGCGCTCGACCCGAATTTCAATACGGTGGAATTCCTTCAGCCATATGTGAAGAGGTATCTCCTCGAGCGTTGGAGTCCTAAGAAACTGTTCGAGTCCGCGGAAGCGATATTCGAAGATGCGCTCAGGGCGTCGCTGAAACTCCCCGGAAGACTGGATAAGATAACCGAAAAATTACAGTCGGGCAGTCTGAGCGTAAAGCTGGAACACCGCAGATTGGAACAGGTAACGGATGAGATAAGTAATGCGAGTAATCGAATATCGTCCGCGCTGATAATTGCCGCGTTGCTGATAGCCTCGGCGCTCGTGATGTCCATAGACAAAGGACCGCAACTCTTCGGTTTCCCGTTATTTAGCCTGATAAATTATGGAGTAGGCGTTGTCCTCGGACTTTATTTAGTGTTCGACATATTGAGAAAAAAGTATTTCTAATCGATAAGACGTAATAAAATGCCAACTGCACTGCACATACCGATTCTTATTGCCATACACTTCGCAATGGGAAAAAAGCTGTCGTTCCCTTACGGATTGGCGGTTGGTTTTAGTGTCTGGGAAATCGGTGCGTTGGTGTTGATAGTGGATTTCACAGAAATACCGTTGTTCCGATGGATACTAACAGGAGCCTGCGACCGTGTCGGGCCGCTTCGCTGGCTTCACGAGAATCTGGATCATCGGGAGTCCGCGCTCTCAAAAAAGCGATTTTACCGGTGGTTTCTACACGCTGGACAACTCGGAATACTTTTATTGGTAGCAATACCCGGTGCAGGCGGAGTTACAATCGGAACATTGATAACCCATCTCCTACACATGCCCAAAAAACAATCGGTGCTAATAATCGCCGCCGGGTCGGTCGTCGGATGCATGCTCTTTGTTGTGGGGATAGAGGGAATATTGGCCATGTTAGGATTTTGAACATAAGAAATTTAATGATGTTATCTAATTGAGAAAACAAATAAAAACAAGGAGACAGTAAAATGAGAACCATTATGATTACAGCGCTGGCACTTGTTCTGGCTATCGCTATGATTGGCTGCGAAGAAGTTGTCGAAGAACTCACAACAACCATTTCCGGTAATGTCAGCAACGATGGAGAGCCTGTTTCAGGCGCGTATGTCATCCTGCTTGATGCGGGGGATTCCGTAAGCTCGGGAATTTCCCTCTCGAATGGGATGATAACGAATTCGAGCGGAGATTACACAATGATCGAGGTAAGCGTCGGCGACCATTATGTAGCGGCAATCGACGATGCTAACGGTAACATCATCTTTGACCCGGATACGGACAGACTCGGCTACTACGGCGACACGGACACACTCACAGGACTCACAATCCCCCGGACTGTCCATGTCGATGATGGTGACGATATCGAAAATATCGATATCACAAAGCTCTATCAGTTGCTTCATTGACCGGTGATGCTAATTGAAAGGACGTTTTATGAAACAGATACCGGTTTTCGCCTTCATTACATCGATGGCGCTGTTTATGGTTATCGGATGCACAAAAATCGATAATGGGCTGTCCGTGCCAAACAGCTACAACGACCAAGGGAGAGAACTGATTTATGCTGCCGAGCGGGTCGAAGGAGAAAATTGTTCAGGTTCATTTGCCGGTCTCGGCTCGACTCCGGATTTTCAAGATGCTATAGATGATGCTATCGAAAATGGACAGGAAAAATATGGCGAGGAGTATGTCGTGCTTGCTGATATTATAGCATGGTTTGAAACCGCAGATTATATGGTTTATTCGTCATACTGTGCGAAAGTTACAGGATGGCCCGCTCGTTTTGACGATGATGATTCACTGGGTTATGTAATGGATGATGCCCCTATAAAAATATTCGATGGGCATTCTGTTTATTACCATAGTTCCACGGGAATTGAAAATGATTTCTCAACAATCGAATGGACAGTAAAAACTATCGAGGTCGATGAGATTTCTCAGTATTAGGATATTGAGAAAATAAATAAAACTAAGGAGGCAGTAAAATGTCAATCGTAAAAGAAAGCCCTATCACCAATTTCCTGACCAAGCAGGTTGCCAACATCGGCAGCATAGTCGGTGTCTGGAAGGTCGCCGTGCCGCCTCTGGAAAAGGTGGGACGGAAATTATATGTTGATAGGGGCGACCCAATTAAACTCGGTTCCAGGCGTCAAAGAGAGGATAGGTTTTATATCGCATCGAATGTTGTGCGTGCCGCGCTCAAAGCATACGACAACGGTTCACCGGCAGTGCGCGATAAAATGGTCAATTTGTTTCTGCGAGAGTTTTTGGGTAATGCTCACAAACAAACAAAGAACAAGTTTAAAGATAAATACGGACTATATCCACCAGCTTTCCTGACTATTTCCCCCGGTGGAACATGTAACCTGCGCTGCAAAGATTGTTATGCTACAAGCGCTCCGAAAAATATGCCGTCGCTTTCAGCGGAAACTGTGGAGAAAATACTCGATGAGAAATACAACGAATGGGGCAGTTGGTTCACCGTTGTTTCCGGCGGCGAACCGTTTATGTGGCGCGACGGCGATATAGACATTATCGAAATCGCAAGGCGGCACCCGGAGCAGTATTTCCTCGTCTATACAAACGGCACGCTTATCGACGAAAAGACCGCAGCGCGACTCGCCGAGGTGGGGAATATGACGATGGCAATCTCGGTCGAGGGATTCGAGAAGGAAACCGACGAACGCCGTGGGAAAGGAACATACAAACGCATCCTTACCGCTTTCGAGAACCTGCGAAATGCCGGTGTGCCGTTCGGTATCTCGGTGACGGCAACCCCCGAAAATGCCGAACTTCTTATCTCGAAAGAGATGATAAAGTTCTACTTTGACGAGCAGGGCGTGCTTTACGAATGGCTCTTCCAGTATATGCCAATCGGGCGCGGGGTCGAAGTAAAAAAGCAGGTTCCGCCGGAAATGCGCCGTAACATGTGGGCACGCGAGCAGGAGATTGTCCGCAAAGAACGGCTCTTCTTCGCCGATTTCTGGAACAGTGGAACATTCTCTTATGGATGTATTGCCGGCGGTCGTTCGTGCGGCTATCTGTATATCGATTGGAACGGCAATATCTACCCGTGCGTCTTCGTCCCGTTCTGGAAGGACAACATCAACGATCTCTACGCACAGGGAAAAACGCTGACAGATGCGCTGTTCTCCGACCTTTTCTCCGGCGTGCGCGAGTGGCAGCGCTCATATAATTACCAGAAGCCGCCACATGAAAAGGGCAATGAAATACGGCCTTGTTTCATACGCGACCACCACAAAGTGGCGCACGACCTATTTATCAAAACCGATGCCAAGCCGGGTTATCCATCGGCGGCGCTGTGTCTGCACGACCAGGAATACTACGATGCGATGCTCCGCTACGACGATGAAGTCGCGAAATTGCTCGACCCGATATGGGAAAAACACTATCGCGAATCGTGAGCGGGCAACTGGAAATATAATATTGCTTACACGCAATCACGGTCTATAGAAATAGAAGGAGGTGAGATTATGAATAACTGGTTGAGAAAGCCGATAAATTGGTTCAAAAGGTTATGGAGCAACATTCGCAAACTTATTTAATGTATTTCAAAGGACAAACAAATGCGTAAATTCGCCGAAATATCAGTTACGAAACACGTGGTCTATTTGAAATGGCACAAAAATGTGCGGAAAGGGGAAAAATGATTATTTATTGCGGTCCTCGATGTTGAACAGAAAACCTGGAAAGAAAAATTTGGAGAAAAATAACTAACACCCCCATCGGGGGAAGGAGGAGATTATGGCATTGGAAAAGTGTAAGACGGTCGATGAGTGGCTGCAGATCGGCAACCTTATTGTCCAGGCCGACGATCAGACAATCGGAACCGTAACCGGGGATTGCCAGCGAGGATACTGTGGAAGTAATGTAGGTCGGCACCGGCCGACGGCTGGCGCGATATTTTCGTCCGACATAATGTGACAAATATTCCAAATCGGACGTAGAAAATAGCGTGCCAGCCGGCGGGGTCGCTTCTTAAGTAGCATTTAACTTGATGGCTGTTGCGGTTGTGTTAATTTTGTTTTTACAAACCGCAGGGTCCAGGCATGCCTCAACCGCATAAGCTTTTTCACTCTCAGTAAATCCCCCCTGACAGTGGGGGAGTAGAGTGTAGTATAGGATGAAAATCGGACTGTATCAAATCTTTTTGTGCAATTTTGGTAAAAAAAATTACATCACGAAATAGGCTTAATTAATAACGAATGCACTATTATCTTGTTTAACAATAAATTAGCAATTATCCAGCATTAACTCCTCGTTGTTTTTCATGAGAAATATTTTGCTTTTTCGTTGACTTTGTTATCCTTGGAAGATATGTTCTAAAGCTATTTACAAGGTGCATTGTGCACCGGGTGTGTTCTAATTATTTAAAATGGATTTTCAAGAAGGAGAACAAATGTCAGACGCATTAGCAAAGTTCATGGAGAAGATTAAAGCCAAAGATCCGGGTCAGCCAGAGTTCCATCAGGCAGTGTATGAAGTTGCAGAGAGCCTTATGCCTTTCATCGAGGCGAATCCGAAATATCAAAAAGCCAAGATTCTTGAGAGAATGGCCGAGCCTGAGAGAGTTATCACGTTTCGTGTGCCATGGGTTGATGATAAGGGAGATGTTCAGTTAAATCGCGGTTTCCGGATACAAATGAACGGTGCCATAGGTCCTTATAAGGGCGGCCTTCGTTTCCATCGTAGTGTAAATCTTAGTATTCTTAAATTCCTTGCTTTCGAGCAGGTTTTCAAGAACGCGCTAACTACGCTTCCCATGGGTGGTGGCAAGGGTGGTTCGGATTTCGATCCTGTTGGTAAATCAGAGGGTGAAGTTATGCGTTTTTGTAATTCCTTTATGATGGAGCTTGTCCGTTATATTGGACCTAACACCGATGTTCCAGCGGGTGATATTGGTGTTGGTGGTCGCGAGATCGGCTACCTTTTTGGTATGTATAAAAAGCTTCGCAACGAATGGACAGGTGTTCTCACTGGTAAAGGTAGAAATTGGGGTGGAAGCATCGTTCGTCCTGAAGCCACCGGTTTCGGTGTTGTTTATTTCGCCGAGGAGATGTTGAAGACCAAGAATAATTCACTCGATGGCAAGACTGTCGTTATCTCTGGTTTCGGTAATGTTGCATGGGGTGCAGTAACCAAGTGTAACGATCTTGGAGCTAAAGTAGTTACCCTTTCCGGCCCTGATGGCTATATTTATGATCCAGACGGGATCAAGGGCGAGAAAATCGACTACATGCTCGAAATGCGCGCCAGTTGCCGCGATAAGGTTCAGGATTATGCGGACAAATTTGGTGTACAGTTCTTCCCCGGCAAGAGGCCATGGGAGGTTAAAGCCGATGTTTATCTACCTTGCGCTACACAGAACGAATTAGATAAAGCCGATGCCGAGAATATAATCAAGAATGGTGGCATTTGTGTTAGTGAGGGTGCGAATATGCCAAGCACGCCCGAAGCTGTTAATGTTTTTATTGAAAACAAACTTCTTTACACGCCGGGCAAGGCCTCCAATGCAGGTGGCGTTTCTGTTAGCGGACTGGAGATGACGCAAAACGCGATGCATATATACTGGACTTCTGAGGAAGTAGATAACCAGCTCAAAAACATCATGAAAGCTATTCATCAGCAGTGCGTCGAGCACGGAACTAAGAATGGTTATACAAACTATGTTAATGGTGCTAATATTGCTGGTTTTATCAAGGTTGCGGATTCGATGATCCAGCAAGGCCCAATCTCCTAGATATTAGGCCTAGACCAGGACTATTAAAGAAAATTCCCCGAGCTTATAGCTTGGGGAATTTCTTTTAAAATAAATAGGGATCGGTTTTTTCGATAGAATCACGAATATTTTTCCCGCAAAAATCCCCTTCATACCTTTACCACTCGACCCGCGCCAGCGCTTTATGTTATTTTGAATTTTGCATATCGCAAGATTGATCGATAACGAGTGTAATTTATTTAGTTGTGATTAGAGATAACAATAGGCGATCAGTTTCTGGTCGCCTATTTAATAGGGGTGGGTTTTTAAGAGATAGAAATTAAGTTTTATTTTCTTCATAGACAAGAATATCGCCCGGTTGGCAATCGAGGGTTTTGCATATTGCTTCAAGTGTGGAAAAACGGATAGCTTTGGCTTTGCCTGTTTTCAATACAGAGAGGTTTTGAGGTGTTATTCCCACGTTTTCTGCGAGATCGTTGAGTTTCATTTTACGAATTGCGAGCATGACATCTAGGTTTACTATTATTGACATTTCATGCTCCTAAATTGTTAGTTCTTGTTCTTCGCGTAGTGCGCGACCTTCGTCCATTATCCATGAGACCACATAAATGAGTAGTCCTATGATTAGTGCGGTCAAATTTATAATTAAGCCGGGCTGCGCTTTCACCTCCTCGGAGAGAAGCACCGAAGTTATGGCAAAACTTGCAATTGCTTTTACAACTGCAAATAGTATAAGTGTTTCGCCGATTCGGCGTATGCGCATGATATTTTCTGCATAAAAGATTTTGCCTTGCTCATAAAGTCGAAAAAGTTCTTTACCGTGCCATATTCCTCTTAGAAAAACGGCGATTGTTGCCCAAATCGCTATGATTATCGGTATTCGAGCAGACCTAACAAGGTCGGTTACCGGTATTATTTGGCGATCGAAGGTAAATTGGATATCATCGGGGAAGTTATTGTAAAAGACCATGAGAATTCCAAGAATAAGAATGGAGACAAGTGTGATCCAGAATATAAATTGTCCGCCAATTCTAAAAATTTTGCTTGCTAATTTTATTCTTCTCATTGTTACCCCTTAAATAAAAATAAAACCTGTTGAAGGGTCGAAGAAGAATATTATCGCCAAAGAAAGGGCCAAAAGAGGGAACATCATTGCCGATGCTATCTTATCGACTGCATTTTCGGCGTTAGCTATAGCGTTTGTTTTTTTCGAGTTTTTTTCCTCATCGACTTCACTGAAATTAGTTTTGTTTTTCCTCGACATTTTGAAACCTCCGTTTTTAAAATTTCTCAACTTCAAAGGACAAAATAAGAATAAAAAAACGAATGTCAAGAACTTTTTATCGTTAAACGATAAAATATATATAAATAGCGATATTTATTGATTGTTATACGTTTTGCAAGTTAGCAAAAAGGCTTTTTACAAAATATTATACAAGTCCATTTTTTAGCCTTGACATATTGTTTACTCAGGTTATTATAATATCGCTTGAGTGCGGGCGTAACTCAGTTGGTAGAGTTTCAGCTTCCCAAGCTGGCTGTCGCGGGTTCGAATCCCGTCGCCCGCTTTTTTAATAAAAAGGCCATGAGCCTTTTTGTTTTTTGGGAAAGGTATTTCACCTAGTGCTTCAAATAGTTGAGATAGAACCTAGATCACCTGCAAATAGAGCAGGTTTATTGAAGGACGATGTTATAGTTTCTGCAGGCGGGAAAACTATACGTGATGCCTTGGATATCGAGTTTTATATCGAAGGTGAAACCTATATCGATCTTCTTATTGAGCGTGGCGATAAAGAAATTCCAATAAGATTATTAAATCTCGGCTTAAAGCCTTCGGGAATTATAGTAGAACCTCTCAAAATAAGGCACTGTGGTAATAAATGCGTATTTTGTTTTGTCGATCAACAACCTAAAGGCCTTCGTGATAGCCTATATATTAAGGATGAGGATGTTCGATTCAGCTTCATTTATGGTAACTATGTTACACTGACAAACACACCCGAATGGGAGATAAAACGAGTTATTGAACAGAAGATGTCGCCACTTTATATCAGTGTTCATTCAACCGATGAGGAAATAAGACGTAATTTATTAAGTAATAAAAAGATAAAGCCAATATTTCCTCTGCTTCATCACCTAACGGAAAACGGCATTGCTATCCACTCTCAAATAGTCGTTGTGCCGGGCTATAATTCTAACACTAAGCAACTCGAATCGACAATAAAAAAGCTTTATTCGCTTGGTGAGAATAGTTTATCATGCGCACTTGTTCCTCTAGGTATCACTGACTATCGCAGGGAATTAGCCTCTTTAGAATCAATAAATTTTGAACAGGCGAAGGATATAATCTTTATGTCAAACAACATAAGGGATTCCATTGAAAGGCCTGAGTTTCTGCAACTTGCCGATGAATTTTTTGTTTTAGCTGGAGAGAATTTTCCTCAGAGCGACTATTACGATGATTATCCACAGTTGGAAAATGGTGTGGGGATGGCTAGACTTTTCATCGACGACACCATTAATGCTTTAAACGATAATAAGATAGCTAATATTTTATCAGATAAAACTATAGATATTGTTACAGGTCTATCTGCGGCGGAGCTTTTTAAGAAACTGCTACCAAAAGACCTTGGCATTAAGGGGTGTTTAACGCGCATAATTGGAGTGAAAAACAGCTTTTGGGGAAATAAAGTGAATGTAGCTAATTTATTAACAGGCAAAGACATAGTAAGTGTCATTTCCAATTCTGATGCGGATTATATTTTTCTTCCACCTAAAGTTTTAAATGAAGATGGCTTATTTCTTGATGGAATGAGTATCGAAACCCTCCAGACAAGCGTAAAAGGACGTGTTATGAGCGGCATGTCCTATCTTTCTGAAATACAAGAAGTTATATTAAATAATTAAAATAATACAAAAGTATATAATAACGCTAAAATCATATATAATAATAAGTTATAGCTTATACTTTAAAAAGACCTTGACTTCATAGTCTATATTAAATATACTTTAATCAGTTACAGCATGGGGTTATGTCGTTTTGGTAGAGTAACGCTGTAACCTATTGTTATGATAAAACTTCGGTATATGGAGGTTAACGGCTGTGGGATTGCCCATTGTTGCGATAATCGGCAGACCAAATGTAGGCAAATCTACATTGTTCAATAGGTTTTCTAAATCGAACAATGCAGTGGTCGATAATACGCCCGGTGTTACTAGAGACAGAAACTATTCTGTGGTTAACTGGGGGTCTAGAAGCCTAGTTGTTGTTGATACTGGAGGGCTTGTAATTGCACCTCGCGGCGAAATGGAGCTTTCAGTAACCAAGCAAGCAGAAATAGCGGCTTCAGAAGCTGACGTTGTCATTTTTGTTGTTGAAAAAACGATTACTCCAGAGGATAAAGAGATTGCCAATAGACTTAGAATTGAAAAATTCCCGGTTTTGCTTGCTGTTAATAAGATCGATTCTGAAAAAGAAATACAAATGGCCGCCGATGCATGGAGTTTAGCGATTGGTGAACCTCATTCTATATCAGCAAAAAATGGAAGGGGAGTAGCCGATCTTTTAGATCGTATAATGGAAGTATTGCCTGAATCAGGGAAGGGAGAGGAATCTCACGGCGAGATAAGAATTGCAGTGATTGGTAAACCCAATGTTGGCAAGTCTAGTTTTGTAAATAAACTACTAGGTGAGGAAAAACTTATAGTCGATTCAAGGCCGGGAACAACCAGAGATCCAATAGATACACATTTCACCTATAATGGTAAAAAATGGGTTTTTACAGATACTGCTGGTCTTCTTAGAAAACAGCAATATGGTATCGAGTATTATAGTTCATTGAGGACAGTCTCTGCAGTTAAACGTAGCGACGTGGTTTTCCTTCTAACCGATGCCGAAGTGGGGTTCAAGCAACAGGACAAGCGTATTGCTGGCATGTCCATAGATTTTATTAAGGGCATTGTTATCGGAATTAATAAATGGGATCTTATCGAAGCTGAAACGAACACTGCAGCGGAAAAAAGAAAAGAAATACTTGCTGAGGCTAATTTCCTCAGGTTTTCACCATTAATTACACTTTCCGCGTTAACTGGACAAAGGGTCAGGAAAGTTCTTCAATTGCTCGAAACCGTTGCGGAAGAACGTAAAAAGCGAATCCCTACATCAGAATTTAACAATTTTATTGAAAGAATAAAAATAAAGAATCCCCCTCCTATTGTTCAGGGTAAGAGGTCGAATATTCTATATGCCACTCAGGAGGGAATTAATCCACCTGTTTTTGTGTTATTTTGTAGGGGAATTAAATTTATTTCTCAGAATTATAAGAGATTCATTATCAACTCGATCCGCTCTGAATATGGTTTCGAGGGTGTGTCAATAAAAGTGGTCTTTCGCGAACATAAACGCGAGAGGGAACTTGTATGACAACCGCTTTAGCGATAATATTCGCCTATTTGCTCGGTTCGATGCCATTTGGGTATATCATTTACAAGATGCGTAAAGGTGGAGATATTCGCAAAACAGGAAGCGCAGCCACCGGCGCTACTAATGTTGCCCGTAGTCTAGGTATAGTTTACGCTATTATTGTGACTGTCCTTGATGTCTCTAAAGGTTTTTTCCCTGTGCTTTTGTCGATGCACTTATGGCCGACTAATCAATGGCTTCATGTCGCTGTGGCTATAGCAGCAATAATTGGTCATTGTTTTCCAATATGGATCAATTTTAGGGGTGGTAAGGGAGTAAATACTGCACTTGGAACAGCCTTTGCAATTTCCTGGCCAGCTGCTATTATTGCAATTGGGTTTTTCGGGGTGGTGTTTTTTGTTTTCAAGTTTGTTTCCATTGCTTCACTCGCTGCAGCATGCGTTTTTTCGATATCGATTTTAATTTTCGGGAGCTTTATTGATGCTCACCACATAGCTATCGAGGTATATGCTATCTTTCTTCCAGCAATAATTATATTTTCGCATAGAAGTAATATACAGAGGCTTATTAAAGGCAAAGAATTAAAACCAATTAAGAGCGAAAAGTAAAAAATTTATATTTTAGGATTGGAGCGGTTATGGCGAAGCCGACAAAGATGTATTACTCGATTACTGAAGTAGCCAAATTGGCTAGTCTGAAGCCCCATATTTTAAGGTATTGGGAGACTGAATTTTCGATTCTGCACCCAAAGAAGAATAGAGCTGGCAACAGGGCTTATCGTAATAAAGATATTGAGATAGTGAAGCTGATAAAGCAACTACTTTATACCGAAGGATACACTATAGAAGGCGCTAAGCGCCAAATTCGGAAACTCAGAGCCGATGGATACAAACCCGGCACAGTCTCGTTTAATGAGTTTGAAAGTAATGAGGATACTAACATCGAAAATTCCGGCATGAATGGTGATTTCGAGGTTAAACTCATCGAGATTAGGGATAGTCTTCGTGAGGTTCTTTCATTACTTGGAGCTAAATCGAAGTAGATTTTAATTGAAGGCTTTGGAGGTGTTCGAAGGAATTAAAGTTTTGCTTAAGAGATAAATTAAGATGGAAAAAATAATCGCAATATTCCTGTTACTATTACTAGCTTTCAATGTTGAAGCAGCATATGTTTTTGGAAAAGCAGAATATTGGGATGGCGATCCAGCTGTTGATATTGATATTTTTGCATTGCTTTATTCTTCTCCAACGCCAGTATTTTCATCCACGGATTCGATCGGGAATTATTGCCTTACTATTGATTTGTTGCCCGGCATGAGTGATTCGTGCTTTATTCTTTGTTCTTCTCCTACTGGTTTCAATTCTATCCCAGAGTATTATCTTGAATATGTCGGTTACGAGGATACCCTCTCAGATTTGAATTTTGTTCTTCGTCCCGACAGTATCCCGATTTTCGAATTAACTGTTTGGACTACGGATTCCTCAGGAGACGCATTTCAGGGTGTTGAAGTTGCATGTTGTCTTGATGGAGATTCTTCTTCGTTGTTGATTGATTCTACCGATTATGGCGGGAGGGTTGTTTTTTCGCTAACCGATGAAGGGGATTATTTAGTTACTGCCAAACACGGTGGCTATTTTAGCGTTCCAGGAGTGGATACAATATTTCTGGGAGCCACCCATCCCTTAGCTGAAACTCGTTTTATTATGATGGATTCGATTGTTAGTTCGCCTTATTGGTTCGTGATTAATGCACTAGATTCACTGGAGAATCCTGTCGAGTCATTATTTGTTGAATGGAGTTCTGAGGTTTCGCCATATTGGTATCCTGTTTGGACCGATGCTTGCGGTTTTGCAAGCATCAGTTGTCCATCGAGGGGATTATATAATCTTAGAGCGGTATATCCCCATCCAGATTTGAATGTCATTCCCGAATCTACGGCAGTTATACTGACTTCACTAGAGCCTGTGGATACAGTAATTTTTAGGATTATAAGTGATACTACATCTATAGGGGAAGCTGCGAGGCCGGCAAAAATGGCGATTTACGCCTATCCGAATCCTTTCAATTCGGCAGTGAAAATTACTATCAATGCACCTGAATGTCCGATGGGAATATCCTCCAGTGTTGCTTTGGGAATTTTTAACTTATCTGGTAGGCAAGTCGCCGAATTATCCGACTGCTGCACTGTAGATGATTATCATATAGTATTAAAAAAAGGGTCCACACAGTTGCCCTCTGGGGCCTTAGAATTCACATGGATGCCTGATGAAACAATGACATCCGGTGTCTATCTTGTTCATGCCAGGATGGGTTGCAAGAGTGTTTACAAGAGGCTTCTCTACTTGAAATAGCCAAATATATATTAAGACTTTTCTGTTTTTTTCTCGATAAGCTTTACCATAAATCTTGTATGCTACTTTGCTAGTAGCAAAGTAGCGCTAGTTTTTTAACTCTATTCTTAAGAGAATGCGCTAAACTACCGTATAATAAGGATTTGCTTGATATAAAATTGATGTAAAAAAGAAAAAAAATCTCGTAAATGAAAAAAATACATTGACATAAGCGGTAAACAGATTTATAAGTTTCATTAGTGAAAGGCGTTCAAGAAGTTAGAGCAAAATTGAGGATGAAAACTAGATTAGCACTCATAGGATTAACGAGTCTTTTTGTCTTGATGTTTTTCGGTTGTGCAACAACCGAATTGCATAAAAAAGCATCGGTAACAGAGGGCATTCTCGAATACGAGGAACAGTCCAATCCTGCCTATGAGCTTCTTCGTTCTGCCGAAGGTGCTTATGCGGAAGGCGTTGTTTATAACATGAAGCGCGATTGGGATTCCGCACGCGCTTATTTTGATGAAGCTCTTCGTCTTATCGCTCAAATAGACGCAGCCGACGATGAGGATTTATCGACTCTTACTGACCTGTTATTGCGTGAGATAGCTTATGATTATCGTTTTGCTCTTGCTCATACAGATAGCCTAGAAGTCTCCGCAGCTCCTGTAGTTCTCTCGGCTGCCCTCGAGGGTTTGGCTTTAACTGATTTCACTAAACAGCGTCTTGCAGAGCTTGCAGGAGATCTTCCAAAGGCATTAATGGGAGAGTTCGATATTCCGGTAGTTTGGAATGACAAAGTCAAGGAGAAGATAATTTACTTCCAAACGGATGCCCGCGAACCATTTGGCGAATGGCTCAAACGAAGCGGTCGATACATCCCTATGATAAAAGAGATACTGGCTTCAAAGGGATTACCTTTAGACCTAGCTTATCTACCTCTTATTGAATCGGGATTTGCTCCAAATGCATACAGTTGGGCTCATGCGGTAGGTATGTGGCAGTTTATTAAATCTACTGGGCGAATGTTTGGTCTTGACGTAAATTGGTGGCTCGACGAACGGCGCGATCCGGAAAAAGCAACGATTGCCGCAGCGGATTATTTCAATAGACTATATAGGAAATTCGGTAACTGGGAGCTTTGTCTGGCTGCATATAATTGCGGTGATGGCAGGATTAAGCGCACGATAGAAAAGCAGGGAACTGATAATTACTGGGAACTGGAGCTGCCCACTGAAACAAGAAACTATGTTCCGCTATATCTTGCGGCCTTGATCATAGCCAAAGACCCAGAAGCCTATGGCTTTTCATCCGAATACTACAAGCCCTATGAATATGAAACAATCGAGGTTAATGATCCAACGAATCTGGATATTATTGCTCAATGCACCGATACGACGCTTTCCTTTATTCAGATTTTAAATCCCGAAGTGCTTCGATATTGCACACCTCCAGATGCAACATCGTATGAAGTTCGTATTCCCGAGGGCAAAGCCCGAGATTTTCCCACAAGATATGCCGCTATACCCGAGAGAGAGAAAACGGTGTGGGCGCGGCATCAAGTTAAAAAAGGCGAAACGCTTTCTGAAATAGCCCTTCATTATAGCACATCGGTGGGTCTTTTAACAGATGCGAACAAGCTTCGTAGTGCACACAGATTGAGAATAGGACAGGAGCTTATTATACCTGTTTCGCCATCGGCTACGAAGAGTCTTGCAGCTAAAGGAGCGTCACCATCGGCGGTATTATCGAATAAAACGCCGGTGTCGGTTTCATCTTATCATGTAGTTAAAAAGGGAAATACGCTTTCCGAGATAGCGAACGATAACGGAGTTTCATTAGAAGAATTGCTCATTTCTAATTCGCTTAAACGAGGCGCTGTGATAAAACCGGGAATGCGCCTTAGTATCCCTCGAGGAAAAACAAAAACGACCTATACAGTCTGCTCGGGCGATACACCTTCGACCATAGCCGCGAGGTTTGGTGTTTCGACAAACGAACTACTTAAATGGAACTCTATCAATCGTAAATCGACGATTTATCCCGGTCAAAAGCTAACTGTTCTTGCAAGTGAATCACAGAAAACACCCAAGGGTAAAATTGTTCATACTGTTCAGAAGGGCGAGTCTTTATGGTCTATAGCGCGCCGCTATGATGTTCACGTGTCTAATCTAGTTTCATGGAACGGTCTATCCAGCAAAAATGTAACGCTTAGTATAGGTCAGAAGCTCAATATTATCGGCGATTCTCCGGCCTCTTACGGCGGATACACCGAAAACAGGAAAAAAATTACATATACAGTTAAGAAAGGTGATAATCTTGGCAAGATCGCTGGTCAATATAGTGTCACAGTTGAGGCTATACAGCGTTGGAACAATAAAAAGAATACACGCCTCCAGATAGGGGATAAGCTTGCCATATATACCGATGAGGCTTCAGCTACCGATGTCGGTCCCGAGACAGAATTAGTCCACACTGTTAAATCCGGTGAGACGCTTTCTACTATAGCTCTTCATTACGGTGTTTCAACCTCGGATATCAAAGCACAAAATTCGAAGTCTTCAGATAAAATAATTGTCGGCGAAAAATTGAATATAAGAACTTCGACGATTAATAAGGAAAATAATAAGATCACTGTTCATACGGTGAAATCCGGAGAGACTTTAAGTCGTATAGCCGCGAATTATAGTGTTCGCGTTGCTGATTTAAAGGAGTGGAACAACAAAAAAACAGATGTTTTAGCGATAGGAGAGGAATTAGAGATTCATGGCGTTACTTCTCCGGTGGTTTCGCCATCGAGAAAACTAAAAACTATACGGCATTCAGTTCAATCTGGGGAGAACATGAGTCAACTTGCTGTCAAATACGATGTTAAGGTTAAGGATATAATGAAATGGAATGAGAAGACGTCTTCGAATTTAAGTATAGGGGAGGTATTGGAAATAAAAACCCTAGAAGGTCTTACTGGATTTGGAGGAGGTTCGACTCTTCTCACACACTGTGTAAAACAGGGCGAAACGATTTGGGGTATTGCCAAAAAATATGGCACTACTCCCGATGCTATATTAAATTCTAACTCTAATATAAATCCCAATCGCTTAAAGGTGGGAGATATTTTAAAGGTTAAAATAAAATAAAAATTTGGAAAAACTAAAAGATTGGAGTAAGATGGGTGCAGAAAGAGCTAATGTTGTGACAAAGGCCGACCTTGTGGAACGAGTAGCCGAAATGACTGGCTTCACTAAAACTGAAACATCGGTTATTTGCGAGGGTCTTCTCACAGCTATTAAGGAAGTTATGTATGAGGGTTCGAACATTGAAATTCGGCGCTTTGGAACATTTAAGTTAAAAGCTCGCAAACCAAGAATAGCTAGAAATCCACGGACGGGAGATCCAGTGCCAATTACCGAAAGGGTAATACCGGTTTTTAAGCCGAGCAAAGCCTTTAAAGCAATGATTCCTCAGAAATAAGGATGAAGAGTTATAAAAAACCATCTAAGTCGTTAAAGCTCAGGAGAATAAGTTTTATTGTTCTCCTTTGCTTATCTGTCATCTCCATTTTATATGGAGTAAACCTTGGGGATTTCGAGGAAGTATTGACGAATGCCTCAATTCTATGCCTTTCCTGTATAGGGATCGGCTAATAGCATATCTAAAACTATGAAACATTTGTTACTTCGGCGCTTCAGCCAGATAATCGGAACGCTACTTGTAAATTCACACTTTACGGCCTGGGATGGGAATCCTCAGATATACCAAGGAAGGCTGAAAGGTCTTGTTGGGCCTGTGTTAAATTGTTATGCTTGCCCTTCGGCTAAGGTATCATGTCCATTGGGGAGCATTCAACATTTTGCTGCGCTTAAATTAATTCCATTTTATGTTATCGGAATGCTGGCCTCTTTCGGTCTTTTACTTGGCAAGGCTACTTGTGGGTGGATTTGCCCCTTTGGTTTACTTCAGGATTTAGAATATAAATTGGGTAGGAAGCTCAAATTGCCAAAAATCACACTCCCAAAATGGATGAGTTGGGGGAAGTATCTTTTTCTTGTTGGGCTTGTTATTTTAGCTCCTATTTTATCTGCTGAGCCGGGGGAATTTGGGGCGCCCGGAGTCACGTGGTTCTGCAAATTCTGTCCTCAGGGTGCATTTCAGGGAGGTATCCCGCAAGTTTTACTTCATCCTGATCTGAAGGGGCTTTTAGGGTGGCTTTTTACATCTAAGATAATTATATTGGGTTTGTTTATTATTGCGTTCTTGATAACAAAAAGACCCTTTTGTAGAGTATTCTGCCCGCTAGGTGCTATTTTAGGTTTATTCAATAAAGTGAGTCTTTTACAGTTTCGCGTGGATGAAAGCACTTGCACGCATTGTAATCTTTGCAAAATGGTTTGTCCGGTAGATATAAGTATATATGAAGACCCAAATAACTCTGAGTGTATAAGATGCGGAGATTGTCTTGAAGCCTGCAAATTCAACTCTATAAGCGTTGGGACGATTTTTAGTAACGTTGCTCAAAAGGAGACCAAAGATTCATGTTCGGCAGATTAATGTCTTTATGTTGTTTGGCCGTTTTTATACTTTTGCTAGCCTGCGGCGATAAACCTACTCACCCTGATACCGATAAAGGAACACTTGTCGTTCTTTCAGATATTGATGAAGCTTTTGTCTATATCGACGAAATATTGACTTCTTGGACTACACCTGCAGAGATCGAACTCGATGTTAAATCCTATTGTGTTAAGGTAGCAAAAATCGGTTATGTTGTTGATCCTGAAAGCCTTATTGTATCGCTTCAAAAAGACGTAATTGACACGGCGTTTTTCGAGCTTACAGCATCCAGCGATACGGCTTTTCTTAATATTACTGCCAATTACGACTATGTGTCTATTCTCATAGACGGTATTCCCGCCGAGGCATTTACGCCGGCTTTTATACCGATTTCTTCAGGTGGTCATGAGGTTGTTCTGGAAGGATGGGTTTTTGAAGGTTCCTACAGTCAAACCGTATCGACATCTTCGAGTGAGACAACCGATGTTGCATTCGATCTGGAATTTGGTCCGCGAGTTCTAATCGAGGAATTCTCGCATGTCAATTGCACGAATTGTCCAGGTGCAGCGGCATCTGTGCATCAGGTTGTCGAGAATTTTGGCGATTCGGTTGTTTCGATTGAATGGCATCCTCAGCAGTCCGGTGGCACGGATCCCTTTCATGTTGCCAATCCCGATATACATGATGGACGAGTTACATATTATAATTTCGTTGGTATTCCGAAAGTATATGTTGCCGGTAAACCCATAGTGGATCCTTCATCAATATCAGCTATTACCTCCTATGTCGATAATTACATTTCTTATGCAAATGATGCCTCAAAGATTAAGCTTTGGGGTATAGCTAAATCCAACGGTGATGTATTCATTGGAGCGCTTGCAAATGGTATTTCTGTCGAAGGGGTTATAAAGATTGCTGTTGTCGAAAAACATAGAACTTACAGCGATCCGCCGGGTATTAACGGAATGACCGATTTTTATAATGTCCCTATGGAATTCTATTCCTATCCGGTTTCTGGGACAATTGTTTTAGCGGATGGAGAGGCTACTTATATCGAGTTAATCGAAATCGACATCCCGCCTGGAGGGACTCCGGCAGATTATTCATATATAGTTTGGTTTCAAAGAGATATGGACGGAGTCTATACCGAAGGCGAAGATATTCTATGTTCCCCCGGTATTCTTAATTTTTAATCTTGTTCAAGGAGGCTAATGTGCGGTTTATGAGAATTGCTCTGGTTTTATGTTTAGTTATAATAATTACATCTTTTGCTGCGGTAAAGGTGCCTTTCATAGAGAGATTCACTAATATTTCCTGTGGCTATTGTCCAGCTTGTGGTGATACGATAGATGCCATTCACGATGATTATGGAGATGATATCAATGTTATCGAGATTCATGTCGATTGGCCTACGTCGAGCGATCCTTTTTATGTTGGTGCTCCGGAGGCTACTGAAGCTCGCTGGTCACATTATTCCGTAACCGGTGTTCCTTCTGTTGCAGTTGATGGCAAGAAGTTATCTAGTTGGGGAGCCACGAGATCCGAAGTCGTCGCTGAAATTTCAACCGCAACCAATTTGGGTCTCAATGCTGTATTTGCTGACAGCGGTCTTATCGTTACACTCGATGTCGAGGCTTCTATCGTCGGCACAAATAACCGCCTTTTCGTGGCTGTAGCCCAAGATGAAAATTATTTGCCCAGTGCGCCGAATGGAGAATTTTGGATTGGCGACGCTCTTATGAGCATGTTCCCAGATGAAGATGGACAAGTTGTAGATTTATCGACTGTTGGAACACAGGATATTTTCATTCCGATAATTGCGGAAAGTAGATGGGTAGTAGCTTATTGCAGATATGTTGTATGGGTGCAAGACATGTCAGCTGCTACGACAGGTTACAATGTTCATAATTCATGTAATGTAGATATGCCCGATCCGCCATATTTCTTTTCCTTTGAACCGGGTGTTACTAATGGTGTAATATGGGCGGACACAGCTATCGTTGTATTAGGTGACGGAGCTGTAATCGAGAATATGGGCACCAACAGCGACGATTATGTTATAACACTGGATAAATATCTACCTGCCAGCTGGTCGGCAAGTTTCTGCGCGGGATCGAGCTGTTTTCCTGATTCGGGTCTTATAACTTTAGCCGCAGGTGATACAGCCGATGTTGCTATTGATTTTTATCCAAGTGGACCGGGTGTCGGTTCCGTTCAGATTAATATTACATCGCTAAATAGTGGTATGACAGAAAGCGCTGTATATACATTAAGCCATTCTCCAAGTGTTCTCCTCGTGGACGACGACAAGGGAAATAGCTACGAGACCTACTATAGCAACGCTTTAACAAATCTCGGCGAAGTTTTTATGGTTCACAATCGAGAAGAAGGGACTCTTTCTTCCGCCGATCTCGCTGGATACGAGATAGTTATCTGGTTTACTAGCGCGGACTGGAGCGACTTGCTTTCAACCGAAGACCAAACGGCTATCGGCGATTATCTCGATGCCGGCGGCAAGCTGTTCATGTCAAGTCAGGACCTAGGTTACTATTGCGACACTGAAGGAATTAGCTCTTGGTATGGCAACAGATTTAAAGCGACCTATCTTACCGATGATTCTGGCGTCTATAATCTAACCGCTTCATCGACAGGTCCGTTTGCTGGGACCTCACTTGCCCTTTTTACCGGCGATGGTGCAGCATTTACGCCATATCCAAGTACTATTTCGACGACAGGTGGAGGAGTGGAGTGTTTCAATTATAGCGGAACAACAGATGTTGCAGGAGTGATATTCGATGGGACATATAGACTTGTTTATTTTGCTTTTCCCTTCGAAGCCATTAATGGTGAGACTGTTCGTAACGATTTGATGGATGATGTCCTTTCTTTTCTTCGCGAGGGTATGGGGATTTCGGATGGAGTCAATCTTCCAGCGAAACCGCTTATAGTTTCGGCTTCACCAAATCCTTTCAACTCTGCGGTTTCGCTCGAGTTCGAGCTTGCAAAGAAAGCTTCTGTTTCGCTCGATGTTTACGACCTTTCGGGTCGTCATGTTGCACAAATTATTGATAGTGAGCTCGGAGCTGGTCTCCAGAGAGCTATTTGGAACGGAAAATCTACTACTTGTGAAACCTTGCCAAGTGGTGTGTATCTCGTTAGACTTATAACTGAAGAAAAATCTACTACCAGGAAGATACTTCTTGCTAAATAATTTATTAACTTAAAATTCAAGGGAGAGACATGGGAAGGCAAAGAGTTTTAGCTATACTATTGGTGTTTGCTTTGACCGCAATCAGTGCGATTTCTGCTACGAGAGTTCCTTTTCTCGAAAGGTTCACTAATATTTCTTGCGGCTACTGCCCACCCTGCGGAGCTATGTGTGATAGTTTATCAGACTATTACGGCGACCAACTTGCAGTTGTCGAGGTTCATTGCAACTGGCCAAGTTCGGGGGATCCCTTTTATGTTGCCGCGCCAACGGATAACCAATCCCGTTGGACGCATTATGCAGTATCGGGTGTTCCGGCGGTTGCAGTCGATGGAAATAAAATAGGCTCATGGTCTTCCGCTTCTTCCCTGATCTCTTCTTTGCTGTATGATATAGCTGCTCTGGATATAACGATTATCCCCGGTGATATAATTCATGTTCAGGTCAATGTTGAAACACCTATTACCGGAACTAATAACAGGCTTTTTGTCGCTGTGGTTGAGGACAGTAATTACAACCCGACCTCTCCGAATGGCGAGGTATGGGCTAACAATGTTCTTCGGAAGCTTCTGCCTTCAGCGAGTGGTCAACTTATCGATTTAAACACTATCGGTTCACAGAATTTTAGTTTTCCGCTTACTCTCGATCCATCGTGGAACACCGATAACCTGATGATAGTCGCGTGGGTTCAGGACTGGTCGGCCCCAACGACAGCATATAATGTCCATAATGCCCAAATCACGGATTGGCGCTTAATGGGTTATTTTCATAGCTTTGCGGCTGAGCATAACAGGAATATCTCAGAACCGGGTGATACAGCAAGTTTCACAGCTTCGATAGAAAATATTGGAAGCTATGATGATACTTATGCTGTATGGATCGAAACCGACCTTCCAACAGGTTGGACTAGCTGGGCTAAACAAGGTAGCACAACCTTCGATAGCACTGGAATCACACTTTCTAGCTTAACAAGTTCGGAAATAGATGTATTCATAACGCCAGGTGTATCTAGTGGTGGTCAAGGAAAGGTAAATGTTTTACTTAAATCTGAGGGCGATACAACCGCATCGATAGACACGCTTTCGTTCACTGTATTGGCAGGTGGAGACTTGCTATATGTTGCAACTCAGGGGGCTGTGACAGCTACGGGATATTTCCATGATTTGTTTGCCGATAACGGGGTTAATTATCAGGAGTGGTCGATTACCCGGGATGGTTCTCTTCCTGATCTATCAAATGCTCCTTACGATGCAATAGTCTGGCACGATGCTCTTAATTTAGAGGCCTCGATGTCAATTCAAGATAGAAATTCTGTTAAGAATTATCTCGATAACGGTGGTAAAATGCTTGTAACTTCGGCAAGTTGGGCAAGGACTGTCGGGAGTATATTTGACTTTTATTATTTAGCGATAGGTGCTGTGAGTGATGGCATAGATTCCTCTCCTTCATCTATCACTGGAACATATGGAGGCACCGAATTCACGGGTTATACTGCCTCTCTTGGGGGTGCGATAGCAGAAGGTTTTACACCTCAATCGCCCAGCAGAGGGATTCTTAGACTTGGCAGCGGAAAAACCTGTGGCCTTATTCGCGAAACCGATGGCGGTGGCCGTCTTGTGTATATCTCATTTATGCTCGAGGATATTTCTAACTCGACTCAGCGTGATGATTTTTGGGGACGTGTCTTGGAATTTTGGGGTGGTCTGGATGTCGAAGATGTCGAGCTTCCTGAGAATAAAGCTCTTTTATGCGCCTCGCCTAACCCTTTTAATTCCTCGGTGAGATTCGATTATTCTATTAATGAAAGGGCTGATTTAGAAATATTCGATATTTCAGGCAGATTAGTCTTTTCTATCGACTATCTCGAAGCGGGAACTGCCGCTTTCATGTGGGAAGGCTATAATAACGCTGGGATTGAATTACCGACTGGCGTTTATCTTGTAAAATTAACTACAAATAGCGGTTCTACCTCGATCCGCAAAGTATTGCTAGCTAAATAGAATAGGATTTAGTCATGAAAAAACAATTATTCTGTGTGTTAATTTTAACCGCAGTTGTCGTGTCGTGTTTTTCTTTCACGCGGCGATCTTTAGTAGAGATTAATACGAATACTGGTTGCGGATCATGTAAAAGCGCAAATGATTGGTTAGATGAATGGTATCCGCTTCATATAGATGATATATGTGTCCTGCGTTATCATACCAGTGGCCCTGATGCTGCAGATCCATTTTATATTACAAATCAACCGCAAAATAATCAGCGTGCAGGCATGTATAGCCTCGGATTTGTTCCACTTATGATAATTAACGGTGCAAGGCAGGACGATTGGTCGCTTTCAGGTGCTCTTGCAGAATCAGAGGCCGGTGCATACACTCCTTTTGAACTCGAAGTTTTTCCAATAGATACTGGCATTTGCCGTGTTCGTCTTACATGTGAAGACGGCGGTTACGATGATATTCTAAATCTTTGTTGTGTTTTAAACGAAGACACAGCCCATTACGACGCACCTAATGGCCAGACGATGTTTTACCAGACAATGAGATATATGCTCCCCAATCCTTTTGGAGAAGAAATCCATATTGAAGGTGATACAATTATCGAACTCGATTTTGATTTTAGGGAGCTGCTTACATATTGTAGCCGCTATGAAAATTGCTGGTTTACAGTATTTGTTCAGGATTTTACTTCGCCTGATAGCGTGATAATTCAGTGCAACAAGCGCGCGACAGATGATTTGCTCGACTACTTTCATGACATCAAGACCGATCGCTTTCGTGAGCTTGTAGCCCCTGATGACACCACGGTTTTCTATTTCGGTGTTTTTAATTTTGGCCGTAATAATGATCAATACGATGTTTGGTTCGAAGAAGATGTCCCTGATGGATGGATGGTGGATATTCGTTCAGGTGGTGTCCTCTTCGATTCAACTAGAATAGCAGTTTCGAGTGCATCACTGCAAGATTTCGAACTCAGAATGTCACCATGCGGCGATGTTGGTTACGGTGATGTTTATCTTCATATAACTGCTGTCGATGATCCTGAGGCAAGGTTAGAGACCTTCCATTTCAAGGCATATTCGGGTGGAGATATGCTACTTATCTCGAGTAGCGCAGCCACAGAGGATATTCCATATTATGATGACTTTTTTACAGACCATTCCATCGAATATGGTCTTTGGTCGATGGAAGAGCACGGCCTATTACCGGATATTAGCGACCTTGCTTTCGAAGCGATAATTTGGAATGATGGTATCAACCTCTATGATTCGCTTATGATTTCCGATAGGGAAGGAATGATAGGTTTTCTTGAGGATGGGGGCAAGATGCTAATTACTTCGGGATCGATTGGGCGAGATGTAGGTGGCGACCTGGATTTCTACCACAATTGTCTCGGTGTCGATTATGATGGTCTCGAATTCGGTGCTACGGGAGTTATGGGAACATATCCGGGATCGTTCTTTACAGGTTATTCATGCGCTCTCCCCGGTCTGCCTGCAGAGGGTTTCCTAATTCGGGCTGGTGCAGGTTCTGAAGGTATCCTCAGGCTTAGCACAGGGCCTACATGTGGATTGCAGAAGACTTTTACTTCAGGGGGAAAGCTCATATATCTATCTTTTATGTTCGAGTCGATATCCAATGAAGCCGAACGCGATGATCTTTGGAATAGGATTGTTCAATTTTGGGGCGGGTTTAGCATTGATGAACGCTATCTTCCGAAATCGAATTGTATTATTTCTGCCTCACCGAATCCATTTAATAGCGCTGTATCAATAAAGATCGATATCGATGAACCTTCAAAAGGGACTATCGAAGCGTTCGACATGTCGGGCCGCAGGATTGCGGAATTGTATCACGGCATGATTTCTGCGGAAGGTTATACTGTGAGATGGCAAAATCCTGATCTGCCCACAGGATTATATTTTATTCGTGTAAATATAGCGGGTCGATCAGAGGAAGTTAAAACATTGCTCATAAAATAGGAGCCGAAATGAAACGCCTTATTTTTCTGTTAATAGCGCTTTTATTACCAATCCTTCTTAATGGGGAAACGGATTTTGTTTCGACCTTTCCCGATTTTACGCTTAAGAATATAGATGGCAACCCGATTACCCTTTCAGAAGAAACACAAAAAGGGCCGGTAATAGTTACTTTTTGGGCAACGTGGTGCAAGCCTTGTATTAAAGAACTCCGAAAGCTTAACGAGATGAAGGAATTCCTCGATAAGCATAATGTAGCAGTTTTTCCAATAAATGAGGATGGTGCTCGAACCAGAGCTAAAGTTAAGCCTTTTGCAATAAAACAAGGTTGGAAATTTAAAGTCTTGATGGATCCAAGAAACAAGGTTAAGACTCTAGCCGGAGTGGCTGAATTGCCGGAGTTTTTTATAATCTGTGAAGGCAATGAGATTCTATATCGACATTCGGGCTACAAACCCGGGGACGAGGCAGAATATAAAGAGAAAATCGAGGCGTTTTTCCCGGTGTTAGAGGATGACGACAAACAGGAGAATGCAATTGAATAGGCATATTGGCCTCACGATTATCTTGACTTTATTTCTCGGTGTTTTATATGGATTCTCAGTAAACGGGCATAATTCATTGGAGTTTCGTATAGCCAGTTCCGATTCAAGCGACGAGTTTTTTGAGAATCGTTTCGATTTTCGTGTATCCGAGTCCTTTTTCACTCTCGGCGCTCGTTTCGATGCTATGCATCCTTCCAGAAGTTCCGCAGTTACCCGCCCAACTGAAGAGTATAATGAACTTGTTCACCGCTGGGCAAGAGTGTCGATAGACGATATTGAGATAACCGCTGGAACAATAATGGAGTCTTTTGGAAACGGCCTCATCCTCGATGCGCGTGAACGCACGGAAATACAGGAAGATAAACACTTAGACGGAATTTCGTTAGCATTATCGTTACCTTATTCTTCTTTGAATTTTATCGGTGGAATAGCGAATTGGAACGAGCAGGATAATTATACTATCAAAGGGTTGGACTATATAACCTACGAGATTCCATTTGTCAATATCGGTGCAGGATATATTGCTTTCAAAGATAAGCTCGGTGAAGCGGATAGTTTACTTTCAGACCTCGAAGGCGAAATATGGGGTCTGCGAGCCATGCCCGAATTTGGACCATTCTATGGCGAATTCAGTTATTCGAGGATGTGGCGCGATAATATCGAAAGCAGCGATTTTATCGACGGTAACATTCTTTACAGCAACGCCTCCTTCTATTTTGGTCCGTTTGTATTTTTCGGCGAGTTTATTCAAGCGGATAGTTTTTCAGCACGAGGTTATAGTGATGATTCATGGCTAGTTTCGCTTCCTCTTATTGTTCACCAGCCGAGTTATACGCTTATGAGTAGGCATATCCAGGAAATCGATCCAATTAATACTAGAGCTTTCAGCGGTGAGGCTTCATACGGTTTCGATCACGGCGATTTCAGTGTATCGACGGCCTCGGTTGGCGACATCGAGGGGGAGGACGATGCTTATATCGAGGTTTATGGCGAGGCTTATCTCGATTTTGATAGATTGAGCACGCGTATCGTTGTCGAATATCAAGATCTTTCCGGCGACGATAACTCGATCAATGTGGTCCTCGAACCTTTGTGCTATGTTTCTGATAGAGCTTCAATTCTTTTGGATATAGAGTTCCAGACCGGCGTAGAATATGGTGAAGATGTTAATAATTTTTATGGTTTGGGTGAATTATCCCTCTCACCATACGGTTCTGTTGGCATCGAAGGCGGAAAGATTGGAGAGGAGGGCGAAGCTTTCGCTAGGGCTTATGTTGATTTTGCGCTCGGAGAGTCGCATAAGGTTACTCTAGCCTACGGCAAACGCCCTGGTGGCTTCACATGTAGCGGAGGAAGCTGTCGTTTCGAGCCGGAGTTTGAAGGGTTCGAATTCAAACTAGTCTCAAACTTTTAAACTTGAATTTTTTCACTAAAATTTGTGCTTTTCATTGGGGGCTTTTAATGCTCCCAATTTTTTTTCTTGTTTCCACGGTTTTAGGTGATGTTCCTATTTATATAGACTTTGGGGCAAAGAACATTCCAGGTTTTAAGAAACGAGTCGATTTTATCACGAAAGAATTCGAGAGCAGGCTTCAAATAAAATGGGATAGCGATGATACTATTACTATTATAGAGAGGATTTCGAGAAATTGAGCGGAAATGGTATTCCAGATTGGGGAATAGGTGCGGCCATACCAAGTAGGGATGAAATAATACTACTTCTCGATGAAGGTGCAATGTCAGGCAAAGCTTTAGAACTATTAGCGCACGAGTTAGCACACATATTCCTTCATAAGAAAACAGGGGATGTTGTTATCCCACGATGGTTTGATGAGGGTTTTGCACAATGGTGTTCCGGGCCGATGAAGTTTGAACAGTCATCGCGTTTGTCGCGGGCTTTTATTTTTGGGAATACCATACCTCTTGCCACTTTAAATGAGGTAAACGGATGGAACCGAGAAAGCGCCGAATTGGCATACGCTGAAAGCCGTGCTGCTTTCGATATGTTGCTGGAACGGGTTCCAGAATCAACACCTATATACCTTTTTGAGCGTATAAAAGAAGCCGGTGATTTCGAGGTCGGTTTTCGAGATGCCATGGGAATTACAGTT
>JAGLDC010000082.1 GCA_023145965.1 bacterium
TGTTTTGTTGCTATTATATTACCAATTTTTGCCCGGAGGAGGTATGTTCCGGAGGGAATATTATTTTTCGGCTCCCAAGTGAATTTATATGGGATATTTTCCGAATCTTCTTCGTGGCCTGATTTTGAATTTATTTTTTGCGGACCATATTGGGTTAATTGGTCCATAAGTCTTCCGGATATATTGAAAATTTCTACTTTAGGGGCTTGATTAGACATATCTTCAGCACCGGTCACCTCGATACTCACTGAAGAATTAAATGGATTTGGAGAGGTTTTGAGCCCTATTATACTGGGTTTTTCGGTTGCAACTTCGTCTATTCCGGTATAGTCATACCCGAAGCGATTCACTCTCATAGCGTAAATATCGGAGTATGCTGATGGTGGAAGTGAATATGTATATCCAAATCCACAGCAACCCCCATCGGGAGTTAGAACACAATTTAAGAAGACTTCGCTTTGTGAACCGAAATTTGCTGTAACAGTCCACATTTCATTAAGATAAGCATCTGTTCGGACAAGCCATCCCCATCCTTGGCCGCTTCCGGCGAAATAAAAACCGTTATCGGCGTCATTAATAACCATATTGAAATTTGCAAGTCTAATGGAAGGATCGAATGGATCGAGTCCGATATATTTTGTCCAAAGAGTATCGCCATTTTCGTCGAGGCGGATACCGAGCGTCCATGCAGGCCATTTATTATAGCAAGTCATCAAGAATCCATCATCAACACATGATGTAATTCCTCTTGGATAGTGATCTGCGCACCCTAAGTCATATATTTTCTCCCACTCGATATTGCATAGCGAATCTACTTTTATAAGCACTATCCGCGATATTCTGTGAGTAACTGTAGAATCATATGGAGCATAATAATAACTCGTATCGCGCATATCTGTAGCACCAACAACTATACATCCCCCATCAGAAGTGACATCGCCCCAACGCACGTCTGTGTGACCCTGACGAGATGTATCGGCCCAATAAGTCTCCTCGACAACTTCACCAAGTGAGTCAATGCGCATAATCCATATATTTTCATAATCTTCAGAAGGCATATCCGGTCCGAAACTTGCACATGGGCCAGTCATGAAAAAATCTCCTGTGCCCGGGATGCCCTTAATCCACCATGCTCGGTCGAAACGGTTACCGCCATATCCGTGTGTCCAGAGGGTGTCGCCATTTTTATCCACACGAACAACAAGTATGTCGTCGTAATATGTTGTGTAACCATAGGGCACATCAACCCACTTAGGAGATTGCGTTTTGCCACACAGAATAGCGCCTGAGTCGGGAGTCCCATAGACACACCAAGCAGCATCATAATATCCCTCGCCAAGTTGACCGTAATGGAGAACCCACTCCTCGGTTCCCATACCATCGAGCTTAACCAGAAACATTTCATAGTCATACCAATTGTCGGCGAAACCACCTAATGCCCATGCATTCGATCGCCCTGTGAGAAAAAAGCCGCCATCAGCACACATTGAAATAGCTCGACCTTCATCTAGACCTCCACCGAGATTATTAGCATATTCCCATGCAAATGCTATTGAAGAAAGTATAATCAGTAATACTATATATTTGGGAACAAACCTAAATTTTAACATGTCGAACCCTTTCTTTGAGTTTAAATTCAATATATATAAATTTATGATTAATTATGTATAATTGCTACTCTTGTGTTTAAATTTATATTCATAATAAATTTATTTAGATATACCGAACTCCCCCATCAGCCATCAATATTATTGGATTAGCCGCCACTTAAATCTGCCTACGCGGAAATCTTTGCTTGAATTTCATACCGCCCCCGCGCTGTCACGATTTTTGCGGTTCCTTCGGATGCAAAAATCTCTTCCCATCCACACTCCCCTTCCCGTGCCAGCGCTAGGCACCACACCTGGGTGAAATCGAGGCCGGCGCGAGGGTCCCGGAAGTTGGGCTCCGGGGAGTCCGTGCGCACGAAAATTGCATTATAAAGAAAATTGGGCACTCGCACGGAGCGTGACGGCCGGAAAGGCGGGAAGTATATATATTTTCAGGATAGATTATATGTAAAACCCTACGATTTTTTGCCTTTTATTACCCTAGGTTTCAATTATAGAGATAAGTCCTAATCGCTTTTATCTCCCGAGATTGAAGGGCATTTATTAATAGTCAAAAAAAATGAGTAACAAAAAAGGCGGTAAACCGCCTTTAATCGATCTAAATTCTATTTAATTGAATTATGCTATAATCCTTGTGCCAGCGTCGTTTTCCAGAGCTTCTTTCACCTTATCGATACTTGTGATAATAACTTCCTTGCCACCATTTTCGATAAAATATATTGCGCTTTGGATCTTAGGCCCCATACTCCCTTTCGGGAATTCGCCACTAGCAAGTAGATTTTTGGCTGCACCGACGCTCATCACATCCCAGTCCTTCTGATAAAGCGTATTGAACTCGGTCGATACTTTCTCGACGCTGGTTAAAATAACCAAGACCTCAGCACCAATTTCAAGCGCTAAAAGCGCGCTAGCGCGATCCTTATCGATAACGGCATCTACACCGTGGAATTTGCCTGATTCATCTTTATATATTGGAATACCGCCTCCACCAACACAAACCACTATAACACCCGAGTCGAGCAAAGATGAGATAGTATCAACCTCGATTATCCGCTTAGGCCAGGGCGAAGCTACAACTCTTCGCCAACCTCTACCAGAGTCTTCCTTGACAATCCACCCCATGGATCTAGCTAGAGATTTAGCCTCATCTTCGCTATAAAACATACCTACATATTTAGTGGGTTCGCCGAATGCTTTATCCTCTCTATCAACTTCAACTTGAGTTACAATAACCGCCACATTTCTATCGACATCCAATTCATTGAAAAGGTTGTTAAGGGTGTTGACAATTACAAATCCTATCTCGCCTTGCGTAGAACCACCACACATAAAAAGCGGAAGAGAAATTACTTTTTCGCGGGATAACTCAACACGTAAAAGCGCATTTCCTACTTGAGGTCCGTTGCCATGAGTGATTGCAAGACGATAACCGGATTTTGCCAAATCGACTATCGGAATGAGACTTGTTCGAGCGCGGAAGAATTGTTCGGCAATTGTCTCCCCCGAGCCTTTCGATATAGCGTTCCCTCCGAGAGCAATTACAATGGGTTTTAATAAATCGATATCCATGGTTATTAATTCAACATATTGAGAAAAAAACCATGCCCCGTGTAACTGCCACGGGGCATATTATATTGTTCAACTCTAAAGGTCGAAAGTCTTATAAATTACGTCTTCCAAATTGGGTCTTCCAATAATCTGAAGGTCGTAATTAACACGAACACTCGGTTTGTCGATTTTGACTATTCTTCTGAGGTCGATTGGTGTTCCAATAATAACTACTTCGGCATCGGAAGCCGCAATAGTGGCCTCGAGATCCTTCACCTGTTTAGGGCTATAACCCATAGCCGGAAGAAGTTCGCCTACTTCCGGATATTTTTTGAAAGTCTCGGCGATAGTTCCAACGGCGAATGGTCTCGGATCGATAATTTCAGCAGCACCACAGCGCATAGCCGCCATAACACCAGCGCCATATTTCATTCCGCCGTGCGTAAGTGTGGGTCCATCTTCAACTACGAGAACGCGTTTACCCTCGATCATCTCGGGATCATCGACAGTAATCGGGCTTGCTGCCTCGACTGTCAACGCGTTAGGATTAACCTGCATAGCGTTTTCTCTTACTTCGAGAATCCCCTCTAAATCAGCTGTATCGACCTTGTTTAATATTATCATATCGGCAAGTCGGAAATTAATCTCACTTGGATAATAACCTAGCTCATCACCCGGACGATGCGGATCAGCAACCGTAATCCAAAGATCAGGCTTGTAGAACGGAATATCGTTATTCCCGCCATCCCATATAATGAAATCGGCTTCTTTTTCAGCGTGTTTTAATATTTCCCCGTAATCGACGCCTGCATATAAGATATTTCCACGGTTGATATGTGGTTCGTATTCTTCCATCTCTTCGATTGTGCATTCGTGCTTTTTAAGGTCTTCTATTGTCTCAAACCTTTGCCATATCTGTTTAGAAAGATCACCATAAGGCATTGGGTGACGAATGACGACCACTTTTTTACCTTTTTCGGTAAGAATCTCGGCAACACGCCTTGTTGTTTGTGATTTGCCACAACCGGTTCTAGTAGCACAGACAGCAATAATCGGAACCTTGGATTCGATCATAGTCGGAACAGGGCCCATAAGAACAAAGTTCTTGGCGCCACAGGACATAGCCCAAGATCCTGCACCTACAACATATTCGTAGGGCACATCGGAATAGGAAAATACCACATCGTCAACTTCATGCTTGTCGATGAGATCAGGGAGATCATCTTCCGGGAAAATTGGTATGCCTTCAGGATAAAGCTTACCAGCAAGAACAGGAGGATATAACCTTCCCTCGATATCTGGGATCTGTGTTGCTGTAAAAGCAACAACTTCATAATCCTCATTGTCGCGATAAAAGGTATTAAAATTATGGAAATCTCTCCCAGCAGCGCCCATAATTATAACTCTTCGTCTTGCCATCTTAACTCCTTAACTAAATGATTTATAATAAATTACACCAATCGCTCGAATTCCAGATAAACTCGAACGATCCAGTATAATAGGCACAAATGGAAAAAATACAAGTCGGTTCAATTTTAATAAATAGAACCGGAAATCCTGCTAAAAACTTATTTCTTTTTTGTGCCGTATTTCGAGCGACTACGCTTGCGGTCGCTGACGCCAGTGGCGTCCAAAGCTCCTCGAATCACATGGTAACGAACACCCGGGAGGTCCTTTACTTTACCACCACGAATCAGAACTATACTGTGTTCCTGAAGGTTGTGGCCTTCACCGGGAATATAAGCCGTAACTTCGATGCCGTTAGTAAGACGGACACGAGCTATTTTCCTGAGAGCAGAATTTGGCTTCTTAGGCGTCATTGTATAAACTCTGATACAAACGCCTCTTCTCTGAGGACAGTTTTTAAGGGCTGGCGACTTCGTTTTCTTTGAGGTTTGAGTTCGCCCTTTTCTGACCAGTTGGTTAATTGTGGGCACTTGTTTCTCCTTCGTTATTTTTCATTTTAAAATTCCTATTAAAATCCGAAGATATCTTCCGTTTGTGCTTCGATAAACAAATCGTGCATAGAATCTTCCTCCGACTTTTCCTCTCCGAGAAATATAGGCGATATTCGCAGATAATCGCGAAATCCTGTCCCCGCAGGGATAAGACGCCCAATAATAACATTTTCCTTTAGACCGCGAAGCTCGTCGCGTTTCCCGCTAACAGTGGCTTCCGTGAGAACTCGAGTTGTTTGCTGGAAACTAGCCGCGCTGACAAAACTATCGGTTGTTAGACTTGCGCGTGTGATTCCGAGAAGAAGCGGCTCAAAATTGGCCGGAATTCCACCTTGAGCAATTATCCTACGGTTTTCTTCACGGAATTCGACTCTATCCACTTGCTCGTCCTCTAAGAAACGAGTATCTCCGGGCGAATCTACTCGAACTTTCTTGAGCATCTGGCGAACAATAACCTCAATATGTTTATCGTTCGTTGAAACACCTTGAAGCCTATAGACTTCCTGTATCTCATTCAAAAGATACTCTTGAACCGCACGATCTCCAAGAACTCGTAAAATATCGTGTGGAATTACAGGACCATCGCAAAGTTTCTGACCAGCGTGAACTTTATCATTTTCCTGAACAAGAATATGACGGCCTCTCGGGATATTATATTCATAAACCTCTCTACCAACATGCGGCGCTGTTTCCAGAAAAGCCTTGCCATCTGGATTAAGACGAATATAACGAGAGTTCGTTATCTCAAAAAGCAATGAACCATCAGGCTCGATATGAGGTTCTGCCTCTGTTTTCTGATATTTACTGCGCTTTTTTCGCTCGATCTTGACTTCGCCGTCTTCGAGTGAAATCTTGAAACGCCTTCCAATTTTTATTGGTTCTTCCTCGGTAAGCTCTTCGAGGACTTCGCCACGGAGATGCTCCAGACTATCGACACCGATGATCTCTATCTTGGTTCCGGTCTTACGAGTATCTTCTTGGGTAAAACGAACGATACCATCGATCTCGGAAATAATGGCAGGTTCCTTTGGTTTACGCGCCTCAAAGAGTTCCGCAACTCTCGGAAGACCACCAGTAATATCTCTCGATTTTGTGAAAGACCTCATGAGTTTGGCTACGGACATACCTGCCTCGACATAATCGCCTTCCTCCACAAGAATATGAGCATCGGTAGGCATTGAATACGTAGCGAGAACTTTGCCTTTTTTATCTTTCACAAAAAGGCGGGGATGGTATGCTTTATCACGAAAATCGATAACTACAAGCTGCTTCGTCATAGTAGCATCATCGACCATCTGTTTGGCGGTTCTATCTTCGACAATATCGATAAATTCAATAGTCCCGCTAACATGAGTAAGGATCGGATTAATATAAGGCTCCCATTCATACAGCACTGTCCCAGCATCGATATGTGTTCCGTGTTCGACAAAGAGATTAGCACCATAAGGTACCTTAAAAACATGTTCTCTTTCGCTGTCATCGATGATATAGATCTCACCTGTGCGATTGAGAACTATACCCCTGGATTCTTCGGTGAGACCTTCGATATATCTAATATTTCTAAACTCGACACGGCCGGCAAAACGATTTGGCACTCTTGATTGTTCGGTGATACGACTTGCTGTACCTCCAATATGGAAGGTTCTTAGCGTAAGCTGGGTTCCCGGTTCACCAATAGACTCTCCGGCTATAATGCCAACAGCCTCCCCAACCTGAACGCTTTTATTCGTCGCGAGGTCTCGACCGTAGCATTTAGCACAAACACCGCGGTGGGACTCGCAAGTCAATACCGAGCGAATGTCGATACTCTCGACACCACGATCTTCGATTTCGAGGGCTTTCTCATCCGATATTTCCTCTCCAGTCTTCACGATAATCTCATCGGTGACTGGATCATAAACGTTTTCAACAGCCACACGACCTGCAATACGGTCGTGAAGCGGAATAACTATATCTTCACCCTCCTTAAGGGCTGTTCTCTCGACACCACGGATTGTTCCGCAGTTTTCTTCAGTGATAAAAACATCCTGAGCAACATCGACCATTCTACGCGTTAGATATCCAGCTTCAGCCGTTTTAAGGGCTGTATCGGCGAGACCCTTGCGCTGTCCATGTGTAGAAATGAAATATTCTAGAACGCTCAATCCTTCCTTGAAATTCGATAGAATCGGCGTCTCGATAATCTCTTGTCCGGTAAGTCTTTTTTGAGGTTTGGACATAAGACCACGCATTCCAGCAAGCTGCCGAACCTGATCCGTTGAACCTCTCGCCCTAGAGTCAACCATCATCGACAAAGCATTGAAACCATAATCTGTTTTCAGAAGAGTGCTGAAAAGCGCTTCGGTAACCTCTTCTTGCATTCTGTTCCATATGTCAATGACCTTGTTATACCTTTCGCCTTCGGTCATAAGACCTTTCATTCTTGCAGCATTGATCTTTTCAACCTCTTTTTGAGCCTTTTCGATTAGCTTGGGCTTTTCTTTAGGCACGACCAGATCGTCAATTCCTATAGAAATAGCGCCGTAAGTTGCATACTCGAAACCGAAAGTTTTAAGCTCATCTAGAAACTTTGCCGTTCCTCTTTTTCCTTTTATCTTGAAACAGATAGCTACAAGGTCGCGAAGTGTTTTCTTTTTCATAACTTCATTCGCGTAAGGAAGACCTACCGGTGCAGCGTTATTGAATAAGGCTCTGCCAACTGTTGTCCAGATCAGAGGGCCAGGAATCTCGATATGCGCAAGAACAGTATCGCCTGAAGTAGATGTAAGTCTAGCTCGTAGAATCCCTCTTTCCTCATCGAATTCGTCGTAACAGAGCGTTCCAGCGCGACCAGCAGTGATCTCGATCGGAGGTACTTTCGAAGGAACCTTCGGGTCTTGCGAAAGTTTCGGGATACTGGCGATTAAATCGCCTCCCTTAACCTGATCACCGTTTCTAAATCTAAGATGCTCTTCCTGCGGAGGTATCCTCAAACCAACTCGAGCATGAAGGCCAACCTTCTCGTGATCGTAGGCAGTTTTTACCTCGTCGCCGGAATAGAAGAACATCCCTTCTCCCTTTTCGCCAGGACGATATTTAGTAAGGTAATAACACCCAAGAACCATATCTTGCGATGGAGTAGCCACCGGTTCACCCTGCGAAGGTTGTAATATATTATTGGGCGCAAGCATAAGCATGTGGGCTTCCATCTGTGCCTCAAAAGAAAGCGGGACATGAACCGGCATCTGGTCGCCATCGAAGTCGGCGTTGAATGCTGCACAGACAAGCGGATGAATCTGGATTGCTTTTCCCTCGATAAGTTTTGGATAAAAGGCTTGAATTCCAAGCCTGTGTAGAGTCGGGGCACGATTTAAAAGCACGGGATGATCTTTAATGATTTCCTCGAGTAAATCCCATATTTCGGGCTTCTCTCTTTCAACAAACTTTTTAGCGCTTTTAACTGTCTGAGTGAAACCCTTTTCCTCTAACTTACGAAGAATAAACGGTTTAAATAATTCGAGGGCCATAGACTTAGGAAGACCACACTCATGAAGTTTAAGCTCTGGTCCCACAACAATAACACTTCTGCCGGAATAATCTACACGTTTTCCTAGTAGATTCTGGCGGAAACGCCCCTGCTTGCCTTTTAGGAGATCGGATAGAGACTTTAGCGCTCTACGGGACTTCCCGCGCACTGCACTACCGAGTCTTCCGTTGTCCATGAGCGCATCGACGGCTTCCTGTAACATACGCTTTTCATTGCGTAATATGACTTCCGGAGCCTGAATATCTAAAAGCTTTTTTAGCCTATTATTACGATTAATTAACCGGCGATAAAGATCGTTGAGGTCGCTAGTGGCAAATCTACCACCATCGAGGGGAACCAGTGGCCTTAAATCTGGTGGAATAATGGGAACAACCTTCATAACCATCCATTCGGAGCGATTACCTGAATGACGGAAACTCTCCGAAACCTCTAGGCGCTTAAGCAAAGTCTTTCGGCGTTGAGCGCTCGTCTCGGTCTTGATGTTTGCTCTAAGCTCTTTAACCAATTCGTTGATATCGAGCGTAGAAAGAAGCTCGTAGATCGCTTCAGCTCCCATACCCGCACGGAATTCAACACTATTGGACTTCAGCTCGTCGTATTCCTCTTCGGAGATTACCTGTCCTTTTGAAAGACCGGTTTTCTCAGAGTCTCCCGCATCGAGCACAACATAGGACTCAAAATAGATAATCTGTTCCAATGCCGTGATTGAGAGATTGAGCAAACGTCCCACTCTCGAGGGATGAGATCGAACATACCAAATATGCGTAACAGGGACAGCCAACTCGATATGGCCCATTCTTTCCCTGCGAACTCTAGCTCGAGTAATTTCGACGTTACACCTATCGCATACCACTCCTTTATACCTAATACCTTTATATTTGCCGCAAGAGCATTCCCAGTCCTTGACAGGACCGAATATTCTCTCGCAGAACAGACCACCCTTCTCGGGTTTAAATGTCCTATAATTGATAGTTTCCGGCTTAGTCACCTCGCCGAAGCTCCATGAACGGATCACCTCCGGGCCTGCGAGCATGAGCTTTATAGCTGAAAAATCCATTCCTGCTTTGTCCATTACATTGGTGATTTTAGACACCTTTATCTCCCGGTTGATTATTGATCTTCAGAAACATATAAACCAAACATTATACTAAATTAGTGTTCTTCATCTTCAAGGAGTTGAACATCGATTCCGAGGCCCCGCATCTCCTTAACAAGAACATTAAATGACTCTGGTATGCCAGCTTCTGGCGGATTTTCACCTTTAACTATTGCTTCATACATCTTAGCACGACCACGAACATCGTCCGATTTATAGGTCAGAATCTCCTGAAGCGTATGAGCCGCGCCATAGGCCTCGAGTGCCCAAACTTCCATCTCTCCAAAACGTTGGCCACCAAATTGTGCCTTTCCGCCAAGCGGCTGTTGCGTGACAAGAGAATATGGGCCAATACTTCTAGCATGAATCTTATCATCGGCAAGATGCGACAGCTTCATCATATAGATAATCCCAACGGTAACTGGGCTCTGGAAAGCATTACCAGTAAGTCCATCATAAAGAGTAACTTTGCCAGTTTCGGGTATCCCAGCCTTCTTCATAAGTTCTTTGATTTCACCGATGGTTCCGCCATTAAACACAGGTGTTTCAGCTCCCGGATATCCCAGCTTGGAGACCGCCCAACCGAGGTGTGTTTCGAGGATTTGCCCAATATTCATACGCGAAGGCACACCGAGTGGATTAAGTATAATATCGACAGGAGTACCATCTTTGAGATAAGGCATATCTTCTGTGGGAACAATTTTAGAAATAACACCCTTATTGCCGTGTCGTCCCGCCATCTTGTCACCAACGGAAATCTTCCTCTTCATCGCTACATGGACCTTGACCATTTGTAGGACTCCAGGAGGAAGCTCATCGCCGCGGACTATCTTATCTTTTTCTATCTTAAGCTCTTCGAGTTTATCCTCGATTAGCATCTTTGCATGGCGTAGTATCTTACGAATCTGCTTATTGGTTTTAGCTGTGGATGTCCAATCGCTTTTCGGATCTAGATCCTCGAAATTTATATTCTCGATCAATTTTGTGCTTATTTTTTTGCCGGTATCGATAAGCTGCTCGCCGGTAATCTGTGAGAATATATCTTTTGCTCTTTTTCCCATAAGGAAATTATTGAGTATCTCATCCCTACGAGTACGAATCTTACCGATCTCATCTTCATACTTCTCTGTGAGCTCGAGAATTATCTCTTTTTCCTTCTTGCGTGCGTTCTTTCCTGATTTCTTCCTCTCAAGAAGAACGGTGTCGATTACAACTCCCTTCATACCCGGGGGAGCTTTGAGCGAAGCATCCTTGACGTCTCCGGCTTTGTCGCCGAATATTGCGCGAAGGAGGCGTTCTTCAGGGGAAGCTTCAGTTTCTCCTTTCGGCGTAACACGCCCGACAAGAATGTCCCCGCTTTCAACTTCGGAACCAACAACAATAATTCCACGCTTGTCGAGGTTCATGATGGCTTCGTCGGAAACATTTGGAAGCTCGCGCGTGAGCTCTTCAGGACCACGCTTTGTTTCCCTCACTTGAAGCTCGAACTCCTCGACATGAACGCTAGTAAATATATCCTCTTTTACGCATTTTTCTGAGATGATAATAGCATCTTCGTAATTATATCCGTACCAAGGCATAAACGCGACCAAGAGATTCTTACCGAGTGCGAGTTTTCCACCCTTAGTAGCAGCTCCATCTGCAATTATGCCGCCTTCTTCGACTAAATCTCCCTTTTTAACAACAGGGCGCTGGTTGATAGAAGTATTTTGATTCGAGCGTCTGAATTTGGACATATCATATCTATCTACATCTTCTATAGAGATAAATTCCTCCGGAACCTCCGCAGGTTTGATATCCACAGTATTAGCATCAACATATGTCACCGTTCCACCACGCTTAGCAACTACAACAGCACCTGAATCCAAAGCTGCTCTGCGTTCAACTCCTGTTCCAACTACTGGACTCGTTGTTACCATCAGAGGAACGGACTGGCGTTGCATGTTAGAGCCCATGAGCGCACGGTTAGCATCATCGTGTTCGAGAAAAGGAATCAAAGCTGCCGACACGCTAACTAGCTGCGTAGGAGAAACATCAATAAAATCGATCTTATCCGAAGGAGCCATAATAATATCAGCGCGGTGCCGCGCAAACACCTTGTCATTGACTAACATACCCTTCTCGTCAACCTTAGCATTGGCTTGTGCTATAGTGTATCTATCCTCTTCATCGGAGGTAAGATACACGACATCGCTTGTTACTTTGCGGTTGATCACTTTTCGATAAGGTGTTTCGATAAAACCATATTTGTTAATCCTACCATAAACCGAAAGGCTTGTAATAAGACCAATATTCTGGCCTTCAGGAGTCTCAATGGGACACATTCTGCCATAATGCGTATAGTGCACATCGCGCACCTCGAAACCAGCTCGCTCTCTAGAAAGACCGCCTGGCCCAAGCGCAGAAAGTCTTCTTTTGTGTGTAAGTTCTGCCAACGGATTGATCTGATCCATAAACTGCGAAAGTTGGCTGGAACCGAAGAAACTATTAATAACAGCGCTGACAGTTCTTGCATTAATAAGATCGCTTGGAGTAAGAGTCTCGACATCGCGAAGACGCATTCTCTCGCGGACCGTCCTAGACATCCTCGCAAGACCTACACGAACCTGATTTTCAACTAATTCGCCGACACTTCTTGCTCTTCTAACGCCCAAATGGTCTATATCATCAAGGTTTCCCTTTCCGTGGCGTAGTACGATTAAATATCTCGAAATTTCAAGAAAATCTTCCCGGGAAAGTGCGTGATTCGAAATTGGAATGTTAATTCCAAGCCGTTGATCCATTTTGTATCTTCCGACCTCGCCAAGATCATAGCGTTTATCGTTGAAAAGGAACGTTTCGAGCATCGTCGAAAGACCTTCTTCTTCGAGAACATCGCCGGGGCGGATTATGCTAAATACCTCTCTGACTGCTTCTTCATAGGAAGTAGTGGTGTCAGCCTTCAATGAGGCCAGAATAACAGGAATTTCCCGTTGTTCTAATTTAAAAAATGGTACTTCATCTATCTGCGCTTCTACAAGCTCGTCGAATTTCTCTTCGGTAATTTGCTCGCAAGCTTGAAGATGCACGACGCCTGTCTCGAAATCGAATAGAGTATCAGCAGCATAATTGCCCACAACATGTCTTTTATTCTGAGGGTGAACTTTGTATGTTTTAACCTCATGAAAAAGCTCGATAATGGCTTTATCGGTATCGTATCCGAAAGCGCGAAGTAGAGTAGTTATGGGCGTCTTGCGTCTAGTGTCGAAATAAACCCAAATAGCCTCGCGAATATCGAATTTGAGCTCGATCCAACTTCCACGATAGGGGATAATACGTGCAGAAAAGAGCCTTTTGCCGTTTGGATGAACGACTTCATCAAAGAAAACACCCGGGCTTCTGTGTAGCTGGCTAACGACTACGCGTTCGGCACCATTAATAACAAAGGTGCCGTAATTGGTGATAAGAGGAATCTCGCCTAGATAAACCTCTCCCTCTCGAGCCTCTTTCATCCTTCGTGACTCGCCTTCACCTTCCCACTCAATGAGCTTAAGCCTAACTTTTAGGCTGCCAGAATATGTCATATTCCTTATGCGGCACTCATCGATATTAAATCTTGGTTTACCCACTTGATAATTGATATAATCGAGCGTGTATTTCCCATAGAGATCCTCTATTGGGAAATTGCTTCGAAATACCTCTTCTAAACCTTTCTTTTCCCTCTCTTCATTAGGAACATCCAGCTGAAGAAAATCACCGTATGAGCTAATCTGCACCGACAGTAGGTTAGGAATAGGCACTACGGGCTCGGTTTTAGTGAAATCCGTGCGGTCTTCGTAAACTTTCACGCTTCCCTCGCCTTTTTATTAGTATCAGCCGTAGTCTAAACGGCCAAATAACTTAATTATAATTCGATACGCCAAAACAAATTACGAACAAAAAACCATGCCTTCGTATAAATAGGCAAATCTGCCTCGATATTTTTAAACCGGGCAGAATTGTGGGGGCTGTCATCGAATGACAGCCCCGTTAATTTCGAGATGCTACTTGATCTCAACTGTCGCGCCAACAGCCTCTACAGCTTCTTTAATCTTCTTCGCTTCATCCTCTGGGATGTCCTCTTTAATCGCGGCGGGCAGTGTGCTCTCAACAAAGTCCTTGGCTTCTTTCAAACCGAGGTCTGTAACACCGCGGACTTCCTTGATAACCTTGATTTTTTGGTCACCGATAGAAGTGAGCATCGGGGTAAATTGAGTTTTCTCTTCAGCTACTTCAGCTGCTGCAGCGCCGACCGGAATAGCTGCCATGGCCATTGGAGCAGCGGCAGAAACACCGAACTTCTCTTCAAGTGCTTTCACCAGATCCGCAAGTTCCATAACCGTAAGCTTCTCTATTCCATCAAGAATGGCCTGCGCGTTGTCGCTCAGTTGAATTTCAGGGGCGTTTTCTTCAGGACACATTCGTCTCTCCTTAGTTTATTTTTTTGATTATTCTTCTTGTTTTTTCTCGCTAATTGCAGAAAGCGCAACTACGAGTCCACGCATCAAACCGGAAAGGCCAATAGCCAAACCAGTCATGGGCGAGGCCATCGCTCCAATAAAATTAGCTCTAAGCTGGTCGAGACATGGCATAGCAGCTATTTCATCGAAACGGTTAAGACTAAACATTTTATCATCGATTATCACTGCCTTAATTTGTGGCATTGAAATATCGTTGATAAACATCTTCAATACTCTCGCAGAAGGCACCGGATCGTCTTTTGCAAGAACCATACTCGTAGGACCTTCAAAAACATCATCTATCCGGGACAAACCACTTTCAGCACGGGCAATTTGAATGAGGCGATTCTTTGCCACGCGCATAGTAGAACCCGACTCACTGAGTTTTCTGCGAAGATCACTGACTTGCGCGACGTTAAGGCCGGTATGATCAGTGATATAGTGTATGTTATATTCGCTCAACAAAATCTTGAGCTTTTTAACTGCTTCTATTTTCGCCGGATTGGGCACTTCGACTCCTTTCGGCGTTACTTTTTAATTATATTGGACAAATCGATTTTGATACCAGGACCCATCGTCGAAGACAGCGCCATCGATTTGAAATACACACCCTTAACCGAAACCGGTCTTGCTTTTTCAAGAACATCGATCAATACCGTACAGTTCTCCACAAGCGCGTCGGTTTCAAATGAAACCTTGCCGACCATAGTGTGAATTATACCGGCCTTATCTACACGATATTCAATCTTACCAGCTCTGGCTTCTTTGACAGCTCTTGCAACATCTGGGGCAACTGTGCCGGACTTCGGATTCGGCATAAGACCCCTTGGACCAAGCGTGCGGCCAAGTTTACCGACCTTACCCATTAAAGAGGGATGAGAAATAGCAACATCGAAATCTAGCCAGCCTTCTTTAATCTTCTCGACGAGATCATCGCTTCCAACAACGTCTGCACCGGCTGCTTTGGCAGCTTCGGCATCTTCGCCCTCAGCAAAAACCGCGATTTTCACCTTTTTGCCAGTTCCCCTGGGAAGAACAACCGAGCCTCTGATCATTTGATCGGCATGTCTCGGATCAACCCCAAGATTAATGGCTACTTCAACAGATTCATCGAATTTTGTGTATTTACATTCTTTGAGTAAAATAACAGCTTCTTCAAGACCGTAACGCTTCATTCTATCGACCTTGGTCGAGGCTTCTTTGTATAGTTTACCATGCTTCATCTATCAGCCCTCCACCGTTATGCCCATGCTTCTAGCGGTGCCTGCAACGATTTTCATTGCAGCTTCGATATCATTAGCATTTAGATCGGGCATTTTAATTTCGGCGATTTCTTTAAGCTGTGCTCTGGAAATTGTCGCTACCTTAATCTTGTCTGGCGTTCCGGAGCCTTTTGAAATCTTAGAGGCTTTTTTCAGTAAACTGCTTGCTGGCGATGTCTTTGTGATAAAAGAAAAAGATTTGTCAGCAAACACCGTGATAACAACAGGAACTATAGAGTCACCCATTTTAGACGTTTGAGCATTGAAGGCCTTACAGAAATCCATAATTCTGATCCCTGCTTGACCAAGAGCAGGCCCCACCGGCGGTGCTGGCGTTGCCTTCCCGGCCGGTATTTGAAGCTTTACCGTACCTTTAATTTCTTTTTTTGCCATAATTTTCCTTTCGTCCTCCCACGGTAGAGGCGAGTCGTGGTGATTTCGGACAAATGTTAATGAAAGAGCGCAATCTCCGTTAAAACGGATTCAAAAAATATTGTAAAAAATTCCCTACTAAAATAACCCAGCGCTCATTCGACTATAAAATCTATCGCTATAAAACAGCTATTCCTCATCCTCTTTGACCTGAAGAAAATCGACTTCGACTGGTGTGAGTCTTCCAAAAATACTGACCATCACCTTGATCTTACCGCGCTCGGGATTGATTTCAGAAACTCCTCCGGTGAAATCACGGAAAGGTCCATCAATAACCTTAACCAAATCACCAACATTGAAAGGTATCTCAATCTTATGTTCAGTAGCTTCTATGCCTTCTGAACGAGCACGAATTCTATCTATTTCCACTTCGGTAACTGGAACAGGTTTTCCGCCAGATAATAGAAAATTCGTAACGCCTGGCGTTCCGTTAACCAGCGCTTGCGATTCCTTAGTCACTTCCATATTCACTAAAATATAGCTGGGGAAGAACTTCCGTTGAACCGTTCTCCTCTTGCCCTGCCGCATCTCAATAACATCCTCGGTGGGTATCAGAATCTCGACAATCTGATCCTGAAGCCCTTTTTCCCGCGCGGCTGCTTCGAGATACCTTTTAGCCTTTTGTTCGTGACCGGATAACGTATGAACAACATACCACTTAAGCATTTATCAACCCATTATTAATTGAATGAGAAAGAAGAACAACCTGTCTATAACTCCTACAAAAACTAGAAGCAATAAACTTGACACTATCACCGCGATAGTAAGACCGATAAGCTCGTCCTTGCTTGGCCATCGAACTTTCTTAAACTCCTGATACGATTCCATTATAAAAATCTTCAGTTTTTCGAACATCTTCAAATCCCGCATTAAACGGTTAATTTCCTTATGCGGGGATCGTAATCCGATCCCCGCTCGAACTAATCAGGCCCGGAGGGACTTGAACCCCCAGCCTGCGGTTTTGGAGACCGCCGCTCTGCCAGTTGAGCTACAGGCCTATACTACCCTGGTTAAAACCGGGAACTATTCTATCTACTCTCTTTATGCAGAGTATGTTTACCGCATTTGGGGCAGAACTTTTTATATTCTACTCTTTCGGGGTGAATTCGCTTGTTCTTCGAGTATGTATAGTTCTTAGCTTTACACTCGGTACAAGCAAGTATGATTACATCTCTTGCCATAAAAGCTACTCTATTATGGTGTGCACGACACCTGCGCCGATAGTCTTTCCGCCTTCGCGAATAGCAAAACGGAGACCCTCATCCATGGCAATCGGACATATAAGTTCACAGTCCATCGTAACATTATCACCAGGCATAACCATCTCGGTGCCCTCGGGGAGTTTGATCTCACCGGTAACATCGGTAGTTCTGAAATAGAACTGCGGACGATATCCTGTAAAGAACGGCTTGTTACGACCACCCTCATGTGTCTTAAGAACATAAACCTCAGCCTTAAACTTGGTGTGAGGCGTTATAGCACCTGGAGCGGCAAGAACCATTCCGCGTTCGAGAGAATTTTTGTCGACACCACGGAGAAGCACACCAACATTGTCGCCAGCTTCCGCAAAATCGAGGATCTTACGGAACATTTCAAGGCTCGTTGCTACACTCTTACGCGTAGGTTTGATACCGACAATTTCAACCTCTTTGCCAGGAAGAATCTTACCACGCTCGACACGACCGGTGCCGACGGTTCCGCGACCGGTAATCGAGAAAACATCCTCGATCGGCATGAGGAACGGAAGATCTACATCGCGTATAGGCTCTGGAATGTAGTTATCTACAGCTTCCATGAGATCGATGATCGGCTTGAAGATCGGGTCGTCGATGGGCTTATCTGTGTTGAGTCCAGCCTTCATAGCTTCTAGAGCGCTTCCGCGAATGATAGGAATATCATCTCCGGGGAACTTGTTCTTAGAAAGAAGGTCCCTTACCTCAAGCTCTACAAGATCCAGCAACTCGGGATCGTCAACCATATCGCATTTGTTCATAAAAACTACGAGTGCTGGCACATTAACCTGTCGCGCAAGTAGCACGTGCTCCGCAGTCTGCGGCATGGGACCATCTGCGGCACTAACCACGAGAATAGCACCATCCATCTGCGCTGCACCTGTGA
>JAGLDC010000083.1 GCA_023145965.1 bacterium
AACGCTGTCGAGTTGGAATAATTTGACCCACTATAGAAAGCAGAATAACCCACAGCGGTGTTTTTATTGCCTTCAATGTTGCAGCGAAGGGCATATTGTCCGCTGGCGGTGTTGTAAGAGCCTGTCGTGTTGGCGTGGAGCGCATAATTCCCGCTGGCGGTGTTGGAAGAGCCTGTCGTGTTGAAAAAGAGCGCGCCGTGTCCGTTGGCGGTGTTGTAAGAGCCGGTCGTGTTGGAGCGAAGCGCACAGTATCCGGTGGCGGTGATGCGATGGCCGGACGTGTTGGAATAGAGTGCACTATCGCCAACCGCAACATTCCGGTTATTGGTAAGGTCGTCGTTTGCCCCTGTGCCCTGTCCAATGAAAACTGAGTTTCCGAAGCCGGTCTGCCATATATGCCCGGCCACTTCGAGCTTTGCGCCCGGGCTTGTCGTCCCTATGCCAACATTGCCGGTGCTTAGGTCGCCATAGATCGCATCGCCGATATTGAGCTGATCGTCGGCCGTAGGGATAGGGGCATCGATATCCGCGCCAATAATTATGTTATTTGAGCCGGTAGTGATATTATACCCGGCATTATTGCCTAAGGCGGTGTTGTTCTCGCCCGTGGTGTTGAAATAAAGCGCTTTATGTCCGCTGGCGGTGTTGTTATTGCCCATGTTGTTGGAGTAAAGCGCGCTGTCTCCAATGGCGACATTCTTATCACCTGCTGTATTATTCCTAAGCGAGGCGCTTCCGATTGCGGTGTTAAAACTGCCCGATATGTTGCCGTAAAGCGCATGGTGTCCGCTGGCGGTGTTGCTATTGCCCTCGGTGTTGAGGGAAAGCGCCCAGTATCCGCTGGCGGTGTTCCACTTGCCTATGGTGTTGCCCTTAAGCGCAAAGTGTCCGCTGGCGGTGTTGTTCTCGCCCGTGGTGTTGGACATAAGCGCTTGATATCCGCTGGCGGTATTGTACTCGCCCTCGGTGTTGGAGTTAAGCGCTTGATACCCGCTGGCGGTGTTGCCAACGCCCGTGGTATTGGAATAAAGCGCATGGTATCCGCTGGCGGTGTTGGCATTGCCCGTGGTGTTGGAGTTAAGCGCTTGATATCCGCTGGCGGTGTTGCCACCGCCCGTGGTGTTGGAGTTAAGCACAGAATCGCCGACAGCTACATTTTTATTATTCGATAGGTCGTCGTTTGCGCCGGCACCCACACCGATGAAGACCGAGCCTCCCAAGCCGGTCTGCCATATATGCCCGGCCACTTCCAACTTTGCCCCCGGGGTTGTCGTCCCGATACCGACATTGCCGGAGTGGTAGATATCTCCCGTAAGACCGCTTCCGGAGGCATACGCCCAGTCGTTGTCGGTAGCGCCGCTGATGCCTGCATCCACATACGCTTTCGATGCGAAATCGGCATCGTTGGTGCCCATATCGGTGGCATCGGTATAGCTTGCTTGGCCGTCGACTTCAAGGCGATTCGCCGGTGTTGTCGTCCCGATGCCGACATTGCCGGTGCTTAGGTCGCCGTATATGGTATTGCCGATGTTCAGTTGGTCGTCGCCGGTGGCAGAGGGAGCATTAACATTCTGACCAATCATAATATTACGCGAGCCGGTTGTGATGTTGTCACCTGTGGAATAACCCAAAGCGGTGTTATAATTGCCTTCGGTGTTGGCGTAAAGTGCATAATGCCCGCTGGCGGTGTTGTAATGGCCTTCGGTGTTGTAATTAAGTGCCTGGCCTCCGCTGGCGGTGTTGTAAGAGCCGACGACATTTAAACCAAGTGCATCGAATCCGCTGGCGGTGTTATAATTGCCGGCGACGTTGGACCTAAGCGCATAGTATCCGCTGGCGGTGTTGTAATTGCCTTCGGTGTTGGAATTAAGTGCCTGGCCTCCGCTGGCGGTGTTGTAACCGCCGCTCGTGTTTGCATAAAGCGCAGAGTATCCGCTGGCGGTGTTTAAATAGCCGATAGTGTTGGAGTAAAGCGTCCGATACCCGCAGGCGGTGTTGTCAAAGCCTGTGGTGTTGGAGTAAAGCGCACTGTCACCTACCGCGACATTTCGATTATCGGTTAGATCATCGTTGGCGCCTGCGCCAGATCCAATAAATACCGATTTTCCTAATCCTGTCTGCCATATATGCCCGGCCACTTCGAGCTTTGCCCCCGGTGTTGCCGTCCCGATGCCGACATTGCCGGAGGAAATTGTGGCTCCGGTTCCATCGGCGTTTGTCCCGAATATAAGGTTGCCGATACTTATCTGGTAATCGCTCGTAGCGCTCGGCGCGTCTATATTGTATCCGATAATTATATTTCCATCGCCGGTTGTAATGTTGTCCCCCACCTGATATCCGACACCGATGTTTCCATAGCCGGTCGTGTTGGAGTAAAGCGCCTCGTATCCGCTTGCGGTGTTTTTATAGCCGGTCGTGTTGCCGTGAAGCGCATAACTCCCGCTGGCGGTGTTGTAATCGCCGGTCGTGTTGTTATAAAGCGCACTGTATCCGCTGGCGGTGTTTCTATGGCCGGACGTGTTGTAGTAAAGTGTAAAACTTCCGCTGGCGGTGTTGAAATAGCCGGTCGTGTTGTAGTAAAGCGCAAGATATCCGTTGGCGGTGTTTAAATTGCCGGTCGTGTTGTTATAAAGCGCACTGCCTCCATTGGCGGTGTTGTAATAGCCGGTCCTGTTGCGGTGAAGCGCATAGCATCCGCTGGCGGTGTTGTAATTGCCGGTCGTGTTGGAATTAAGCGCACTGTATCCGCTGGCGGTGTTATTATCGCCGGTCGTGTTGTAGAAAAGCGCCTCGTATCCGCTTGCGGTGTTTTTATAGCCGGTCGTGTTGCGGTGAAGCGCACTATCGCCAACCGCGACATTCCGGTTATCGGTAGAGTCGTCGTTTGCTCCGGCGCTTACACCGATGAAAACCGATTGTCCCAAGCCGGTCTGCCATATATGCCCGGCCACTTCGAGCTTTGCCCCCGGGGTTGTCGTCCCGATGCCGACGTTGTCGGTTCCCGTTTCCAGCCGAACTACCGCGCCGTCGTCCACCCAACCGTTCGCGCCGCCGGCTCCGCCGGAATATCCCGTCTCCTCGGGGTCGCTCGAAAGGCGAAGTATCCATACCTTCGCGTTAGTCCCGGCATCAAAATCGTCAGGGCGAATGACAAGCGGCGAATCTTCCGGATCTGTTCCGGCTGTCAGGCAATAAGTTCTCGTTTGGGAACCGTCGAAAACGAATATCAACGAGCCAATGGGCAAGCCGGTAGTCACAACTCCGTCGAGGTTAGTCGCGCCGCCTTCGGTTAGGTCTGTCAACTGCGGCGGATTGAAGATATTGTTGTATTGTTGCCCGAAGGCAAGTGCAACGAATAACAAAACAGTCAGCAATCTCATGATTTTCATTTTTCCTCCCTTTATATTTTGTTTCCACTAATGTAATACGAAATTTGATAGAAACAAATGAAAAAGGGCGACCGGCGCCGCCCATTTCGTGCAGACGGCTGAAGCCGTCTGTTGCGGAAATGTTGCACGGACGAGATAGACGCCGCTACCAACGGCGGCGTCCGGTTGCCAGACAGCAACCCTGTTTATAGGGTTCAATTTCCTTATTAACTTCCCGGATATATCGTATATTTCGGTGTAGAGTTTGTGGGATTTTACGGAAGGGTTTTTTACGCGAAGAAAAAAATCTCCTGCCAATCGAAGGAGATTTCTCCCCCTTCGGGTCGAAATGACAGGACATCGATGGGTAGAGTGGAAATTTTTGCGGTAGAAAATCATGTAATAAATAAATCCAAATTACCGTAGCAAAAATCGTGACAGCGGGCGCCGGATGGATTAGTGTTCTCTCAAACACAACTTAGACACAATTCGCTTCCTCTGTCGAAGAATTTAAAGTAGTAATCATTTTGCATATTAGCCAACCCGAAACTTCACTAGTCTAGGCTATATCGCCATAAAAAAACCGCCCTTATTGAAAGGGCGGTTCCCCATTAATCACCTACGCGTAAATCTATTTTGCAGAATCGGTGACCTTCTGCGAAGCTTTATTGCCACCTAGAGCCACCACAATATCAGCATCGGAAATCTCATCGTTCAAATATATGTATTGTGTGCCAGTCATCTTTTTAAGAGCAATCACACCTGCTTCGAGACGAAAGCCATCACGATAGTATATCTTCGTAAATTGAAGGTTTTTCTCCGTCACAGTATTACCAACTTCGACAATGTTGTACCCCCTATCGCGAAGACCGTCTCCAACCTCCTTGGCCCATCCTTTGTTTTCTGTGGAATTCAGGACTATGACGCGCGGTTCAAGCCCTGCGCCTTTCCTGATCGATGATTCGGTAAAGTCTATATTTATAGCTTTAGCGCCATGTAAACTTGTAAGGTCGGGTATATCGTAATCGCCGATTCCCATGTCCGGGTTAATACGATAAATATCGAAACCTGTCGAAATAAAATCATCCCTATCAGAATGGAAGTAAATGAAATCTCGATAGACTTCACCATCTTTAACATAACCCCATGCCGGCCCGAGATCGCGTGCAACCTGACTGAATGTTTTCTGGAAATTTTCACCTGTTTCAACATTGATTATCCAGATATTCCAGTATTCTGCGTTACGGTAGTCTGTGAAGCCATCGGCTGCGTAAGGCGCACTTTTTGAGTATGCAATCCACTTGCCATCGGGTGACCAGCAAGGATCTATTTCGTGTCCTGGATAAGTAGTCAATTGAGTGCTAACTTTGCCGTTTATGTCCATCATCCAGATATCGTAAGTTCCCGATTTGAAGCTTGTATAAATGATTTTATTGCCATCAGGCGATATTTGAGGGTCGAATCCTGGGCCAAGATCGGTAACACGCGCACCGCTTATGTCCATTTTGTAAATTCTAGGTAACCAAAGCGTTTCATCTGTCTTCTGCCAAGGAACAGCCGGATAAAAAAAATGGCTACAAATCTGAACAGGCGATGGAATAAATTGCTCTCCTCGCGAAAAAACAATTGAACTGCAATTCGGGTTGATATCGCCAGTGTAATCGTAGGTTCCAGTCCAAGAAATTTTTTGTGAACCACTGAGACCAGTCGCAGATTTCGCCCAAATAGTTGGGTATCCCCCGCTTAAACTCGTGTAAAGAATTCTAGAACCATCTGGGAACCACGAGGCATAAAAATCATCGGTTGGGCTGTTAGTAATTCTTGAAAAGCCCCCGGTGCCATCTGATCCGACGATCCATATATCGAAATCACCAGCTTTGCTATAGAAATCACCGGCTTCCCAGCTTTCAATAGCAATATAATCCCCCAACGGTGATATATCCGGTGAACACTCATGTGATGGGCGGCTCGTAATCCTGACCATAGAAGTGGCCTCCTCTGCGCCGGAAGCATGTGAATTATACGGCCTAGAATTGCCTCTGTCAGGAATGTAAGTCGATTGACATGTCCCCCCCAACATTGGCAATATGACGATTATTGCGATAACAAAACCAATAACTTTTTTCGCCATATTATGCTCCTTTCACCAAATCGTAAAAGCATAACAGAAAAATTAACCTATTCGAGAAACTACAAATATGATAAGGTATTGTCAAGATATATTTGAAAATAGTTTAAGTTTATGCACATAAGTTATTGATTATTAGGCTGTTACGGCATGCAAATAACTAAACACAAAATCTATAATACTTCTAACTTCATGAGTATTAATATATTAGGATGATTATCCTAATATATTACTTGATTTATTCTAGTGCTCCACAGTGGTCTTTGGAGTTTCTTTTTGCACTGCTTCGCCATTAATATAAATCTCTGGTATCGGGCCGTGAATCCCCTCCTTGCGAATAGATCTAATCGCCGCATAATGCTCCTCCAGATTACGGCTGAACCAGTGAGTGCCGTTTTCGTTAGATACAAAGAAAAGATAATCGGTTGAATCAGGCCAGAGAGCCGCAAAGATAGCTTCTATGGCCGGATTGCAAATTGCTCCGGGAGGAAGTCCGGTAAAACGATAAGTGTTGTATTTGCATGATGAAGTATCGAGATCGGCTGTAGTAAGAGTTCTGTCGAAGCTCCTAAGCCCATATATAACGGTCGGGTCGGCTTGTAGCAACATCCCGCGCCTTAGGCGATTATGATAAACACTAGCTATCACCGTCTGCTCCCATGAAACTCTCGCTTCAGCCTCGATTATGCTAGCAAGTGTTATTACTTCGTTTATACTCATATCCAATTCTTCCGCGCGATCCGACATCACGACATCCCATTTCTTTGTAAAATGTTCTGCCATGCGAGAGATCAGCGCGGAACCTGTTTCGCCCTCCGGAAGACTATATGTTTCTGGATATAGATAACCCTCGAAACTTGGAGCGTGGATATTATATTTATTCATAAGAGAACTATCGAAAGCAGCAGATACAATCGCTAAAGAGTCTATGCCGATACTATCATGAGCAATACGAGCAATATCGAAAATAGTCGAACCTTCTGGAAAAGTAGCCATAATATCGAAATAACCAGCGGTAGTTAAAGCTTTGGCTAGGTCTATTGCCGAGAGGGGTTCGTCGAATTTATATTTACCGGCACGAATTTTCCTATCTAAACTGAATAATCTCGCCGCCGTTTCAAATTTCCATGCTTCTTCAACTAAATCGGCATCCTGCAATATCTGCGCAATAGTCGAAATAGTTGCGCCTTTTGGTACGGTTATATGTATAGGCTCGTTGTATTCTAGGCCGGTTGGCACCGAATAAATCTCTATGAAAAGAAGGATGGCTACGGTCAATATACCGAGGAAACCGATAGCGAAAACAGGCAATATCTTACGTTTCAAGAGCTTCTCCCTTACTTATTGAATCAAGAAAAGTGCTTAATATAAGCGAAGCAGCAACAGCATCGACTCTGCCTTTTTCATAACTAGGTTTACCGCCGGTGGCATGTATAGCCCGAGTAGCTTCGACGCTCGTAAAACGCTCATCTTGAAAATGAAGTCCAACTCTAGGTTTGCGCTCGGCAATTTTATTCGATAATGTCGTTATTTGCACACACAATATACCTTCATCTCCAGATAAATGAAGTGGTTTGCCGAAAACGAGATCGCTGATGTCATTTTCTTCTATAATCGAACAAATTCGCGATGCAAGTGAATCAAGACCTTCGTTTTTGATAGTCTGCCAGGGTTGTGCAATAATCGCCAAAGGGTCTGAAAGAGCAAGTCCTACACGGACGAGACCATAATCTATGCCTAAATAGCGCCCCACGCTAGGAATTACTCACTATAATTCTCTGTATTAAGGCATCTGTTTCCTCAGCAGCATTATCCCAAGTGAATTTCCTGGCCCATTCCACAGCCTTTGCGCCCATATTTAGCCTTAATTCGTGATTCTGAAGAAGATTGGTTACTTTTTCAGTAAGAGAAGCTTCATTGCCGAATTCGAAAAGGAAACCGGTTTCACCTTCTAGAACCGATTCACGCAATCCGGGAGCATCAGAAACAACGACTGGCGTCCCGCAGGCCTGTGCCTCCATACCGACAATACCCCAACCTTCTTTTGGGCTTGTATTCACGGCTACCCAGGCCTTTCGAAGATATTCGACCTTTTCCTCTTCGCTAACGAAACCAGCAAACTTAACTGTCCCCTCGGAAAGTGAAAGCAAGTCCACTAGTTTTCGCAAAGCCGGAAGACCGTCACCGGAACCTATAATAATTAGTTTCACGTTGGGAATTCGTTCTTTAATTGCCGGCATGGCCTTTATTAGCACATCGACACGCTTATACGTTTTTATCCGTCCCAAATAAACAATTGTGGGATTCTCAAATTCAGGAATAGAAGCGTCAGGGAAAAAAACTTCCTGGCGAATACCGTTATAAATAATATCTATTTCCTCGCGCTTGATACCTGAATTTACTAGGTCTTCAGCAGTTGATTCGGAGACGGAGATTATTGGTAATCCTTTGTTTCTATATAATCTTAGGGCCTTGCTCTCACCCCATAGAACATACAGAGGAAACGGAAATAGATACCAGGGGAATTCTTTCCAAATGGTCTTGCCAAAGAAATGATGCACCTGGACTAGCACTGGACATTTAGCCCATTTTGCTGACATAAAAGGCATTTTATTCATGTCTTCTATGATGAGATCGAATTTCTCGCCAGAGCTCAGCAAGCGTAAATATTCAGACTTGACCCGTCTGTCAAAAGTGTTGCGATTACCCTCACTTCGGATCACTCGAATCCCATCGAGACTATCCTGATGCTTGGCACCGGGATACGAAGTGCAAAGCAAAGAAACACTATATCCATAATCACGGGCAAGACGACCGTAAATCTCATGAAGATGCACCTCGGCTCCTCCAAAAAACGGATTCGTAATATCTTGCCAATTAATTATTAATATATTCTTGCCCAAAGTCTTATCCTTTACTCTCTTCCACTTGGAAGCGTCTGAGTCTCCTTTTCTGTTGCTACCTCTTCGGTCGATTTCGTGCCGGGCTTAACAATCATCTTTGACTTTGAAGGCTGCGTCTTTTGAATAGACTCAAAATAGGATTTAATCTTCTCGTCATCAGGATGCTTTTCATGCCATGCCGTTATCTCTTCATTGAATTTTCCGGTCTCGCCAAATGAGTAGAGATAACCCAGTTGCGATTTAAAGAGAACATCGTCCTCTGGGTTCTTGATGCGGCCTTTTTCTATAATATCGAGTGTGCGACTTGTGTCACCGTATTGGTAACATAAGTCGGCGAAAAGCCGAATTAGACGAATATTTGTAGGATCTTCTTGAAGACTTGTTTCTAGAAGCTCATCAAATCTTTCCCAATTCCCTACATCTGCGAAGATATCTGCCGCAAACATTGCAATACGCCAGTCGTAAGGCAACATATCGATTGCACCTTCCATGACCTCTTTCGACTCGTCCATTCTACCTTTTGCTCTTAGGTCTAACGCCAAAGTCATGAAAGCCGTAGTGTAGTTTTGAAGAAGCTTCGCGGAATTCTCATCCTTATATATTTTATCATCTTTCAAGCCTCGGAAAAAATAAGTATCGAAAAGATAATCCCGCATAATTTCAGGTTCGACTTGTCTATCACCTTTCTGACCAGTAAGGCGATATGCAAGCCCTTCCATTCTTAAATAAGGGCCATAATTAAGCTTGTTATCAGGAGATACTGTAACAGCAAAATAAATCGGTGGTGTGAAAACATAATTAGTATCGATTTTTTCGCCAATAGTATCTTGAGTAACAGTAACCTGTGTATGGTCGATGAGATGCTTCACCATTATATCTTGAACGCGAACAACTGAACCATCCGAGGTTCTATAGGCGCGAAGTAAATCTATCTGGTCATCCGTCATCTTTATTGGAACGAAATCATGACCAAATTGGTTAATTCTTTTCGTTAATTCGGAGGATACTAGAGTAATATTCCTAGAACTGAGTTTACGATTCAAATCCAGCGAGGATTCCGCTTCCATAGTCCCTGTGATTTTTCCTCCTGAAGAACTGGTACCTGTATATTTGTAATAGTTTCTCGTCTTCAATTGCTTGATATACCAATTTGTATTAAGCAAGGAAAGATTAGCAATACAGACATCAGCTCTTTCGCCCTTCACAACTTGGAGGAACCACAATGGGAATGTGTCATTATCACCGTTTGTGTAAAGAATGCTGTTTTTATCGCATGAATTTAAAATGTTAAAAGCATAGTCATGCGGAATGTAGTTTTTACTCCGATCATGGGTAAACCAGTTAGCTTTTAATGGAATCGCTGGAAGAAGCGTGAGAATAGAACAAAGTATAAGCGTCAATGAAGCAGGAAGCTTGACAGAACGTCTAAGCTTATTAAACATAGCAAGCAATGCAGCTAATCCCAAACCTATCCACGCAGAGAAAAACATATATCCAGGGGTAAAGAAATAATCGCGATCACGAACCTCTAACTTAATCCCCTGGGTACCGTCAGAGAAGTTGATATATATTATCAACCCTAAAGTGCTCACAAGGAGCGCCAAGAATAAAAGCAACCAGAATTGTTTGTGCTTTGGGAAAAAGATGAAAAGCCCAAGCAACGAAATAAAGAAAGGAATCGTACCCCTAAGACTAGTAAGTGGCGTTGACCATTGTTTTTCGAAAAAGCCCCAAAAACCCATTCTTGGATGAACGCCAATCTGATTAACCCACGTCCCCTTACGATTGAACATGGATTCCCACATGGACTCCTGTCCGTATTGTTTTCTATCCATATAATCCGCGAAACCTTCTACAGTCTCCGGATTATTTTCGTCAATAGGCGGGTTAAGTTGCGAACGAATCAGCGTGTAGGTGCTTATCCCAAATGCTATTACGCAAACGAGAATGGTAACAAAACCTATACCGAAACTGCGTGTGGCTCTCTCTGCCTTAAGACTCCTATGTTTCATGGTTCCTGCGATTATAAAACCGAGAAGAAGAACGGCAAGTCCCACTATCGACATTCCAAGAAATATTTTAAATGTCGTTGCAACTGTGAAAAGCAATATCCAGGTGAACCAGAATATTGGATCCCTTCTTTTCCGGACACTCGAGAATACAACAAATAGGAATACTGGTGGTAGCATTATCATCACTGTTAAGTGAATCGATATTCCTAGATATAACATATAGGCTATAAATACGAGATATCTGTCGCTGTCCGGTTTATCGCGCTTTTCATACCACAACATGGCAACATATAGTACTAAGGCAGTAATGAACATGGCCGGGCCGTAAACCTCGGCCTCGACTGCATTTCCCCAGTAGGTCGAGGAAAAGGCCGCAAGCAATCCTCCAACGAGTCCTGAAACAAGCACTATGGCATATTCCGAAGCAGAATTTGCTTTAAGGAAGAATTTCTCCGCCGCACGCGAGATAATCATGAAAATAACGCCAATAGTTGTCGCATTGAAGAAACCGCTCATAAGGTTCAACTTATGCGCAACTGTGAGCTCTTCAAGACCCCATAAAGGTGCAAGGAAATCGAGAGGAAGCAAACTAACAATTCTTCCTAGAAGCAGAAATAGTGTCGCTCCTGGTGGATGCGGCACACTCAAGCTGAAACTACAGGCAATAAACTCACCGCAATCCCAGAACGGAACTGTCGGCTGAGCTGTCTGCGCATAAACGATGAAAACTACAAAAGAAATCAGAACCGCATACCATCTTCGCATTACCTTATATGCTCTATCGGTTAAACGAAAGTCGTTTCCTTCAGTTTTCTCCGTAATAGCGACACCGATCAAAGACACAAATGGCGCAATTACTCCCATGAAAAACCATTTAAGTGCGCTCTGTCCCTTACCTCTAGCAACTATCGCAGCTAGTATTCCAGTAATCGCACCCGAAATAAGCCATACGATAATATGGGTTAAAACTATACTATTCACTTGTGGCATTTTTTTTCTCCCAAAAATATTCTATATTTCATTTTCTTTCATATTAACGACCTTTATATAACCGCGATGCCAGTTGTTCTGGCAAATTTGCCGAAATTATCTTATTCGCTGCTGAATCGATGTCGTAATCTACGCGATGGAACTCGACCATCATCGATTCATCATCGAAAATAACAATACAAGCACGCGAATCGCCATCTCGCGGCTGACCAACGCTCCCAACATTGACAATATATCTATAACCACTTAAACCGGACAAAACATATGAAGAACCGCATTCTATCCGATCACCAGAAGAACACCATATGCCAGGTTTATGGCTATGCCCAACAAAACACACTCTTTCAGAAAATGCTTCGAATTGAGCAGTTATGCTGGAATTCAAGCGAATATAATGCCAGCTTTCGGGTGAAAGCGGAGAACTATGGACAATTTTTATATTATTATCATTTTTCACTAGATCAAGCGAAGCCAACCATTTTTTTTGATTTAAATCCAATTGTGCCGATGTCCATTCTATGGCAGAACGCGCGCTCTGTTTGAATTTTGAAATATCGGTTTTTCCAACAACACCATAATCATGGTTACCAGCAACCACCAAATCGGCGCGCTTCTTAATAATTTCAACACACTCCACAGGGTCGGCACCATATCCTACAATATCTCCTGCGCAAAATATCGAATCCACCGAAAAACCTTCGATATAATCTAATACTGCCTTTAACGCTTCCAAATTTGAATGAATATCGCTAATGATTGCTATTTTCATTCCTTATTCCTTTTCGCTCTCGATCTGCTCTCTCTTATCTATATCGAGGTGCCGCAGTATTCCATCGAGAAGGCCATTAACGAAACGCGCAGACTCTGAAGTTCCAAACTGTTTTGCAAGCTCGATACACTCGTTAATAGTCGTTTTAGGAGGTATGTCAGGAAAATACAGGAATTCAGCAACGCCAATTCTGAGAATATTTTTATCGACTATTGCTATCCTTTCGAGCGCCCAATTCTCTGCTCTCTCGTTAATTATATTATTTATATCTTCTATATTTTTAACTATTTCTTCTAATATGCTATTATAAAACAACTTAGAAGTTTTTGGAACCTCGTGAAATTCCACTATTTCCTCTTCAAGTTGAGAGATATTCTTTTTCCCGGCCACTTCAATCGAATAAAGTGCCATCAGTATAGCAATCCTAGCTTCTCGACGTGCTCCCATTAAGTTTTCTTCCCTTCTAAAGTTGAATAAAGATCTGCCATCTCAAGAGCATCGAGTGCTGCAACAAAGCCTTTATTCCCTGCTTTCACACCAGAACGATCCATAGCCTGATCGACGCTATCCGTTGTTAAAACACCATAAATAATGGGAATCGAAATCTGCATAGAAAGATTAGCGATACCCTTGGAAACCTCGGAAGCAACAAAATCGAAATGTGGAGTTTCACCACGGATAACAGCACCTAGGCAGATTATAGCTGAATATTCTCCTTTTCGAGCAATTTTGCTGGCAAGAGCAGGAATCTCGAAAGCCCCTGGAACACGAAATATATCTATGGCCGTGTCATTGACACCATGGCGGCAAAGACAATCTATAGAACCTGCTATCAATTTTTCTACGATAAAATCGTTGAACCTGCCCGCGACAATAGCAAATTTAGCAGCATTCTTGACAATGTATTTCCCTTCAACAACACTCATCATTACTCCTTTTGCGTTTATTCTCAGAAGACAGCTTTTCGTCAAAATCCAGAAGATGTCCCATTCTCTCTCTTTTTGTTGTAAGATATTTGATATTATCAGAATTTGGTTGTATCTCTATCGGCACTCGCTCCACTATCGAAAGACCATAACCCTCAAGACCAACTATTTTGCGAGGATTATTTGTCAAAAGACGAATAGTCGTTATACCAAGATCCGCCAATATTTGTGCTCCAATACCATAATCGCGAAGGTCTGGTGGGAAACCGAGCCTACAATTTGCTTCGACAGTATCAAAACCAAGATCCTGAATATGGTAGGCTTGCAATTTTTTCCCGATGCCAATTCCTCGTCCTTCCTGACGCATATAGAGAAGCGCACCTTGATCCTCTTGTTCTATCATCTTCATAGCGGTAGTGAGTTGGTCACCACAATCGCATCTTCGGCTTCCGAAAACGTCGCCGGTGAGACATTCATCGTGGACACGAACAAGAATATTCTGCTTACTATCAATCTTGCCCTTAACGAGGGCTATATGTTGACGGCCATCGAGAAGGGATTCGTATAGATGGATTTGAAAACTACCATATTTCGTTGGGAAATCAGCAGAAGTTACGTGGCGAACGAGTTTTTCGTTTTTGCGTCTATACTCGATTAGGTCCTCGATCGTAATAATCGGAAGCTTATATTGCGATGCTATCTTTACAAGCTCTGGAACACGCGCCATGGTGCCATCTGAGGACATAATCTCACATATCACACCAACTGGATAAAGGTTTGCTAGCCTGCAAAGATCGACAGAAGCCTCTGTATGGCCAGCTCTACGAAGAACACCACCATCAGTGGCTTTGAGGGGAAATATATGTCCGGGTCGAGAAAATTTATCCGAATCAATGCGCTGATCTGCAAGCGCACGAAGTGTCGCCGCTCGATCGGGTGCTGAAATACCCGTCGTTGTGCCATCTTTATAGTCTATCGTAACAGTAAATGGCGTTCCATGTAAAGCGGTGTTCTTATTTACCATCATGTCTAGACCGAGACTTTCCAAACGCTCGGAAACCGCTGGGGCACAGACCATTCCGCGACCATATCGAGTGAGAAAATTAACCATCTCAGAAGTCGCTTTCTCGGCAGCAGCAACAAAATCGCCTTCGTTCTCACGGTCGGCATCATCCACAACAATGATAATGCCCCCTTCGGCTATCCTGTCGATAGCCGTTTTCACATCGTCGAATTTTATAATCTCTTGAGTCGTTTTTATCTTGCCTTTATTAGATTCTCTAAATATTTAGCTAAAATATCGAACTCCAAATTTACATTCCTACCCGATAAATAATCCTTGATAATGGTAGAGTTTAGCGTTTCAGGAATAACTGCAACTGAAAATCCTCCAACTCTCTTGTCGGCAATAGTCAGACTCACTCCATCAACAGCAATAGAACCTTTTCTACTAACCAACCCATCATACTTCTTAGGATAAGATACACTTAATTCTGCAAAACCCGCCTTTTTAACAACTTTAATGACTCTACCTAAACAATCAATATGCCCCTGAACAAAATGCCCCCCAAAACGGCCATCAGCCGGTAATGCGCGTTCAAGGTTAACCTCCTTGCCAAGAAGAGCATTCCGGAGATTTGTAACCCTATAGGTCTCCTCGGAAACATCGGCAGAAAAAAAACCCGATGTCACCGCATTGACCGTAAGGCATATTCCATCTGAAGATATGCTTTCTCCAACCTTGATCGGCGAAGCGAAATTCGCTTCAAGGGTAATTTTAAGAGTTTGGCTTTTCCTTTCAATCTTTTTTATAACACCGATTCTCTCAATAATACCAGTGAACAAATCACTCAACCTCCATTATACAAAAAGTCCAAAGAAAATATATTTAAATTAATTAAAAGTCAATCGGTTAATCCATAACTACTAAATAAGAAGAATTTGTTATCTGGAATTTCAAATACCACCAGAAATTATACAAAAATCATGACAGCGCCCTCTAGTCAAATATCGAGCATATCTGTGGTGCAACCAATGAAAAATGAAACAACTAAAATTGCATAACTATGTTAGTTAGCTATTTATATTGAAATATTAATTTAAAAAGCTATAATTTTTATCAATATGAAGCATACATATTTTAAGAACGATCCAATCAATTATTAAACAAAGGTTTACACAAATGGATGTCAACCTCGATATAATAGTTAGCATCCCCTCGAAACCTCTGCCTGAAAGTTGCGTCGAGGGAATAGCAAAGATCATTCGATCTATACCCGAAATATACTTCGCATATCTGCCCGAACTTTTTATCCCTGGGCAGATGGATGAAGCCACATTAGTCTTGATATTAGTATCAGATTTAAAAGGAGAAGAACTCGCCAAGATAACTTACAACATGAATAGCTGTATTTGCGAGCTTCTCCCAAGTGACAACGAGATGAATATTCTTGTTGTAGAACCAGACCACGAAATAGTTCAACCTACCATTGAAACAGGCTGTTTAGTTGAAATTAACAACCGCAAGAAATTCGAGCAATATATCGATTTAACTAACTTATAATTATATTTTCCTACAGGTCAAAAATTAATTCATGAATAAATTCAAGCATTATAAATATCTCACAATATTTCTTGTAATTATTTCATCCATTGGACAAAACGAATTAGATCCATCGAAAATTAAGAAATTTAAAACTGTTTATACAGATATAAAAATCCCAGAAATAGCAAAGGTTGGAGAAGTTCTTTCGTTTGATCCATCGAATACTATTAAGGTTATTCGAGCCAGAAATCCATATGATCCCAATGTATTTGGTGTTGTCGTGTTAGACTCTTTTGGGCAAA
>JAGLDC010000084.1 GCA_023145965.1 bacterium
GACCGATGAACTCTTGAAGCCCGTGATGAATATGGGAAAAGGCCAGGAATTTACCGCCGTATTCGACCATCGGCCCTGAAGATATTTCCTGCGCCGCTCCCGCGATCTCGAACGGTCTAACTCCAAGAATAGCCGGTAAAATCATAAAATAAGCAATCCCGGATAAAAACAGCGGTAGGGAACCGAAAGACCACCCTTGAGTGGACTGCATTTTAACTATCTCTGAAAGAGATATTGTATTGTAGTAAGACATGACCGTCAGCAGCACCAAAAGAAGCGGAACCTCATATCCCAAAGCGAGAAGGAATTTTCTGGATATTCCAATACTGGCGTTTGGGTTGGCCGCCTCGCCACTGCTTAAAGCAATCCCCAATGGACTCAGTAGCATAAGATACAATATCAACAACAATCCACCGGATTCCAATAAGACGATATTTCCGAGAGGAAGAAACAACACAACTACCAAAGATCCAGCTAACGAGAGTATTAGACCGAATTCAAAGATGAATCCATGAGTCACAGTCTTTTGACTTAACAAGCGGATAATATCGATAACCGGTTGTGTGATCGGAGGACCATATCGCCATTGAATCCGAGCCATTACTTTCCTGAAAAGCCCCAGGAAAAGTAATCCCATGAATATCGCGATAAGCGGCACAAGTATAAATCCGACGATATGCATTAAAACACGCTCCATTTCAACTGTATTAGAATCAGGATCGCTAGAAATAGAATTATATAGGTAATATAGCTGCCAACATATCCGGTATAAATCCGCCTGATACCATCCGATAAGCCCTTCAGCAGATTTGCAATGGCATTGCCCAAAGCATCTGAAAAGTCTTTCAAATAGGGTGTGACCATCCTATAGAAAGGATTATAGAAATTTACCGTGTGACTATACCTATCGACAGGAACCACCGCTCCGGCGGCGTAATTATCGTATTGATCAGCTTTAACAGATTTTCTTCCTAGCTTGAAAAATAAGGCTACTATCAGCCCTGCAATTATTATAGTTGCAAAAACATTAAGCATGTTCAGAATTCCGGTTTCGGAGGTTACCCCCCAAAGTTCAATGTCCAAAGATTCCATGCCAAAAGAAACTATGATTGAATTGATAACCTTCAGAGGCAAGCCTGGAAGAACCCCGAAGAGGAGTATTATAAAGGATAGAATCAATATGGGAATCTGCATGTTAACAGGTGAAGGCTTGACATCTTTATATTTTTCCGGCAATTGCCCCAAAAACATATTATGTAGGAATTTATACACGGAGAGAATAGTCCCCCATGTTCCGATCAACGCGGCGAAAGCCAAAAATGGAGAACCTTCAATAATAAGAGTTTTATATATCAACCATTTAGATACAAATCCATTTGTCAGTGGGACACCCATCAAGCCCATAATCCCGAACAAACCACCAATAAAAGCCACTGGCATTTTCTTGATTAGACCGCCTAATGAATTAAGATCGCGCTCATTTGTTCTGTATTGAACTGCGGCAACGCTAAGGAACAATAGGACGATATAGATGGCATGATTTAAGGTATGGAATATTCCTCCTGCCAACCCAAGGCTTGTCCCATAAGCGATCCCCACGATCATATATCCACCCTGACCGATGCCGTGCCAGGCCAAAAGCTTCTTCGCATCGTTTTGAAGCATTGCTATGAAAGTGGGAACCACGATAGTGATAGCGCCCAACCACGATAAGATATAGTTAAAGCTGACAGGAACAGTTCCTATAGAAAGCGTTCTCGTGAATCCCACGATAACATACATTATAAGTAGAAAACCATAGATCCCCATTCGCGTGAGCATCCCGGAAAGAACTGCTGTAAAAGGCGAAGGTGACTCGGAGTAAGCCTCGGGAAGCCATGAATGAAATGGCATTACGGCATTTTTGATTGCGAAAGCAACCCCAAAAATTAGTAGCAAGAAAAGCAAATAACCGTTGGACGAAGCAGGAACCAAAGTCGTCAATTCATGGATATTCAATGTATGAAAATTAACATACAATGTCATAATTCCAAACAGCATTGACATTGAGCCAATTATCGAATAGATAATATATTTCAATCCTGCCTTTAAAGCTGGTCCGCCATTATAACTAATTAGCAAGAAAGTGCTCCAACTCATTATTTCCCAAAAAACAAAGAAGGAAATAAGATCTCCGGATAAAACCACACCCAACATCGCCGCATTCACAAAGAGCATCATGAAATAATAGAAAGCAAGATTATCGCGTCCTTTCATATAGCTTAATGAGAAAATTAACGACAGTGTCGCAAAAACCGAAACGGCTATTGAGAAAAGCCATGACAGCGAATCTATTCGCAGTGTAAGTTCCAGGCCGAAAAAAGTGAAGAAATTTGATTCAATTTCGTTCCCATAAAAACAGGCTATTATTGTAACAAGGGCAAGGGAAAACAACACAGCTAAAGCCATGAGAAGTTTCTTAGACAGCTTCCCAAGAAAATATGTGAGAAATGCACCGCCAAAGGCGACAATAAGTAGTAACTCTAAAGTCATCCTAATACACTCCTTATGTAGCCGATTTTATCGATAAACTCCGTGGCTGCAGGCGTGACGATTTTCAAAACGAATTCGGGATAGATTCCGATAAATATTATCAGAGAGGCAAAAACGATCATGGGAACCAAGCCTGTAACTGGCGGTTTCTCTATCTCCGCAACATGATTCCATTTTTTGAAATACATTACTTGAATAATCCGGAAGAAATACGATCCCTCGATAATGGTCCCGAATAATACAGCGCCAATTAGCAGAGTATAAAGTAATTCGCCCTGGGCCAATGCCGCGTGGATTATCATGAATTTACTCGCAAAACCGACAAATGGCGGCAAACCTACTAACGAAAAGGTCCCGATTGTGAACAATAAGGCAGTCAATGGCATTTTCTTGCCGATGCCTCCGAACGACGAAATCTCCATGGAACCGGTTCTGTATATCATGAGTCCCACAGCGAGGAATAGTAGCGCTTTACTTAATGTATGGGTAATTAACTGAAAAAACCCTCCGCTAACTCCTAACTGAGTCGATAGCGAAAAAGCAAATAAAATTAATCCTATCTGCCCGATACTCGAATACGCCAGCATTCTCTTGATATTCTTCTGGCCAAGAGCGCTCATCTCGCCGATAAGCAAAGTTAAGACGCCGAGGAAAAGCATAAAAACCATGAAACTCGATATGTCGAAAATAGTAAATAATACTCGAAGAACCGCGTATAATCCCACCTCAATAGCGATCCCGGATAATATTGCACTGATCGACGACGGCGCCGAAGAGTGAGCATCGGGAAGCCATGCGTTGAGTGGAAAAATAGCGGCCTCGATTCCCAATCCGGTTACCATGAAAATAAGCGGAATAAAAAGGTGGTTCGTATCGACAGTATTCACCTGACTTGCGATATCCGCCATATTCAAAGTGCCGAAATAACCATAAAGCAACCCAATCCCGATCAATAACAAACTTGACCCGATAGACCCCTGTATTAGGTATTTTATCGAAGCCTCTATTCCGGCCTTGTTCCCAAGATAAGCAACCAGCGCGTATGAAGATATGCAGAGAATTTCAAAGAATACAAAGAGGTTGAAAATGTCGCCGGTGAGCACAACTCCTGTTGCACCTGTTAAAAGGAGAAGGAAAAGCATATGATATTTTTCCTGCGGGCCTTCTTTGATATAACTTAACGCGTATAGAGATACTAAAAATCCTGCAAGAGATATAAGTAATGAAAAAAGAATCCCCACCGGGCCGACAACCAGGACTATACTAAACGGCGGTGCAAAACCGCCTAACTTGACAACCAAAGGACTCTGGATGGCGGCGGGTGTCAATATTATCGAGATTATTAAATTGAACAAGAAGGCGAAAACCGGCACAAATTTAGCGATTTTTCTGGAAATAAAAGTAAGAAGAGGTATTAAAAATGCCAACCCTAAGGGGACTGCAATTAATAAAACGGGATTTACCACTTTAGCTCCTTAATCTTCCTTAAATCAAGGCTTCCAAAATGTTTATAGGCTTTTATCGATAACGAAAGAGCTAAAGCCAATACGGCTAATCCTATAACAATTGCGGTTAAAACCAGTGCCTGCGGAACAGGATCGACCATCGTGGCGGCGCTAAGGCCGGGACGCGAAAATATCGGCGCTGTTCCATCGGTAATGTATCCCACAGAGATGAGAAATAGATTGACTCCCGTTTCGAGAATGCTGATTCCAATTATCATTTTTATCAAATTGTGCTTGGTCAGCATTATGAACAATCCTATAGCTACCAAGCCGAAGGCGCCGATATAATAAATATAGTCGGATAAAAAACTCATTAGCTCTCCTCTATAAGCCGGTCGATAATGCCGCTTAACTCCGAACCCACTTTTAACCCGATCGCGATATATAAAATAGGTATAATACCCGCACTAAATAACGTGTTCAAGGTGCCGTGAGGAAGGAAATTAGAAAGGAAATAGTGTCTGCCGACCGTAAGGCCGATCAATCCCAACACTATAAGCGCTAGTCCTCCGATCGATTCGACCGCTTTACTTGCGGATTCGTTAATCCTCTTTCCTCTACAGCCGAGATAGACTAAAAGAAAACCGGAGGCTATTATTGCACCACCCTGAAATCCTCCACCCGGAGTGAGGTGGCCGTGAATAAAAATATATACTCCGAATAATAGAATAAGAGGAAAAAGGAATTTGCAGCCTGTAGTGAGTATTAGACTTGCCTGTTCTACCTTTTTATCGGATTTCTTTTTCAGCGACGCCAACACCGTCCCCAATGCCAATGCCGCCAGAAAAAGCACGGTTACTTCGCCCAAAGTATCGAAACCCCTATAACCTAGAACGACCGAGGTTACAATATTCGAAGCACCGGTTTCCTCGACACCATTTTCCAGATAATGACTGCCGACCTTTGTCTTGGATACACCGAAAGGTATATTTTGCAGGGAAACTACAATTCCCCATGCAATAATTAGCATTAATATTATCCCTATTATCTTTTTCACTCTTCATACCTCGTTGTTTTCTTAATTGCGATAATGAAGACAGCCGTCACTAATGCGGCTCCTATTGAAGCCTCCGCCATAGCAACATCGGGAGCTTGTAAGAAAAAGAAAAGGACTGCCGCAACAAGACTAACCATACATGCAGCTATAACCGCGCTAATCAAATCGCGAAAAACCATAGCCGCGATTGCCGAAGCCAACATAAAAAGCACCAATAAACTTACAATGATAATCATTATAATATCCTCATATTTCCTAAAACTCTTCCGATTTATCGATAACACTTTGATCGCAAAGTCTTACTCCGGCCTTTTTTGAGGCTCTAGCAATAGCGTGACTCGATATTGGATTGGTTATTAAAATGAAGACGGCCACAAGAAGGCATTTCCAAAACCAGTCGGGTTGCAGAATACCAACCCCGACTATAGTGAAAAAAGCGCCGAAAGTCGTGCATTTAGTGCCCGCCTGAATTCTGTTATATACATCGGGAAGCCTTAAGATACCGAAGTTCCCGAGCATTAGAAATACTACTCCGATTCCTGTTATCACTAAGCCAAAGATTTCCATTTTAGATCCCACCTTCAAGATATCTTGCCATCGCTACCAATCCTACGAAGGCCAGCAGGGAATAAACCAACGATACGTCAATATAAACATAGCGATCGAACACTAAGGCCAGCAGCACAAGCATTGCAACTACTGTGGTAGTTATGGTATCGACAGCAACAGCCCTGTCAGAGGCGGTCGGCCCCAACAACATCCTGATAATGCTGAAAAGGAGCCCCAGCGTTATTAAGCTAAGAAAAACAATAGTTATTGCCTGATTCATGCGAATATTACCTTTAAATATTTTTCAAATCGTTCACCGATTTCTTTTGTAGATTCAGCTATTCCATCACAACGGACGTAAATCCAGTGTATAAGTAATTTATCGTCTTTTATGTCAAGTGTAAACGTGCCGGGGGTTAGTGTTATCGAGTTCGCTAAAATTGTTTTGGCTATATCTTGTTTCAAATCGGTTTTTATTATTATAATTCCCGGTTTTATTGGCATCTTAGGATGAAGCACGCGATAGGCAACATCAAAATTGGCAACAATTATTTCCTTAAATAAGACAAAGATATAGGCAATTGAATACAGAATCCGCTTAATTGAAATAGGCGGAAGACCCAAATCAGAATACCTGTTACTAAGGAAAAGCGCTAATGCCAGACTAATCAGAACTCCTACTAATAGTTCCTGCCAATTTAAACTGGAAGTCAAAACTACCCAGAGAATCAACAAAATAATAAAAAGGTATAGAAAATTCCTGATAGGAGGAGTTTTATTATTGTTTTTTTCTGACATTAGTAACCTTCATTAATGAATAATTGGTCCAACATCCGGTTTATCCTGAATAATAAATTAATCTCGCTATTTCCGTGCTTAAATCGATGCAGCTCGTTTTAATACCTTTAGGTAACTTCAATTGGCACGGTGTAAAAGACAATAAAGACTTTACTCCTGATTTAGCAAGACGATACGAAATTTTAACGGCGATGCTTTCCGGCACAGCTATAATCACGCACTGAATACTCTCCGCTTCAATTCTTTGCTCCAGATTCTTTTCATCCTCGACAACAATATTGTGGAAACTTTGACCAATTTTCTGGGGATCGTTATCGAAAGCCATAACAATCCTGAAACCCTCGGACTCGAATCCGGGGAAGGAAAGCAAGGCTTTTCCTATGTTTCCAACACCGACTAAAGCTATCGTTTGGGACTTATCTATATGCAGAATTTTTTTTATCTCCTGTTTTAAATCCGCAACATTGTATCCGACACCGCGTTTGCCGAAATCCCCAAAATATGAAAGGTCTTTTCTAATCATAGACGGTTTGATTTTGCATATCTCCGCTAATTTAGAAGACAAAACAACGGTTGTGCCCTCTTTGCTAAGACAAGTTAAAGCTCTCAGATAGGGAAAGAGACGACCTATAGTTTCATCGGGAATTTTTATCATAACCTCTACTTTGCGCTTGTGAATACAACCACAAGTCAAAATAGACTACTTGCTTTTAAAGTCAAGGACTATTTTTTACTTTTTTTATTCCAAAATTCGTTTATAAAAAATGTATCGCGTAACACAAAATTCTATCTTGCCGGATTTCGCAGAACATCAAAATATAACGGTTATTTATTTGACAAACAATGATTGAATTAGTGAGTCTATTTCCTCAAATCCATCATCTTTAGGAGATGGGTAATCTAAGACTATTAAAGAATCATCCGCCTGTATTATCAAAAATGGCCAGTATTTGGGAGGTTCTTTTGAGAAAAATGAAAGAAAACAATCTATATCTACTCCCCCTTTGTTAAAAGAAGTCCTATAGCCGTTTATAAATTTTTTAAGCTCCTGAGTGTCATCGCTAAGAAAATAGAAATAGATTTTACTTTCTATATTCTCAATACTTGAGCTGAGAAAATATTCTTCATAATGAATCACACATGGAGGGCACTCACCGAGTTTGTGACAGACAAAGACTTTACTACCAGGAATTTCAAATATATCACTCAATATAGTTTTATCGCTAAAAGATTTATATATTTCGCAATCTGTATTTTCTGCGATCAATATTGTGAAAACAATCAAAAAAATAAATAAGTAGCTTGTTTTCATTCTTCTATTGAAAATGTATGTTATAAATTTTTAGTTTAACTGATTGTTTATCAAACTCATCAGAAATAAAAACTAATCTGCCATTAGGGTCAACATCGATAAGAGAACCGGGAATCGGTTTTGAAAAACCCAATACTTGGCCTGTTTCAGGTTTGAAGAAACCTATCTCGCTAACGCCGTTTTTTTGAAAACACACAACACCTATTGAGTCGTTCAGCGCACGAACATTGCCGGTTTGAGTCCAGTTTCCTGTCCATTCGTAGTCTTCTTCTAATGTAGTCTCGATTGAACCTGTGAATTTAATAGGAGGTATATAACTTGGTAAAGAGAAATTTATTGTATTAATGGTATCCAATCTAGTATTCATATATAGAACTTTCGGCGAAATGTTTTCTGCTGCGAGGAATCCCCGGCCAAAAGGACATATTGACATATTATAGTAGGTGAGTAAATTCAAACCTTCTATAGAAAATATCGAATCATATTCGCCATTTTGATAAATAAAACCTTCCGCGAGAAATGATCCGTCTGACCATAGATACGACTGAAGACCTGTGAGGGCAAACCTGGAATCTTTTCCAGCCATTATTTTTTGTCCCGCGATAACTAAAGTATCTCCTAGTACAATGACTTTTTTAGCAGTAATATTTAAGTCCCCACAAAAAATGACTCGATAAATTCAACTGCTTCTTCAGTAAAAACCCATTTTGTAATACGCTTTGTTCTAAAATCCAAAACGTAAATAGTATCCTCTATCGTCCACACATTTATCGGAATAATAAATTCAGAGGATTTAGTTCCTGGAACAGGCTTAAACTCAAACAGCTTATAATCGTCTGTTCTAATAATGAAAACCATCCGAGAACTAAAATCGACGAAAACAATTAAATCTTCATTGACGAGTTTAATAACTTCTTCATAATTCGATATATTAATCCAATTAGATGGGCTGTTGGAGTAAATATTTGGCATAGCAAGGGTTTCCTCTTCAACTAATTCTATGCACAACCCGCTGCTGGCTAGGCTTACAAGAAAAAGAAAAGCAAAATACTTCATCATATATCTCATAATTTCTGCCTTCGATATTTATTCAAAATAGCCGATTTGTTCTAACTACAAACCGGCCATGTTTATCTAATTTTATTGCTCGAAATAACACCAGTATTCACCTTGAGGATTATTATCACACATTATCCAATGGGTTCCATCTTTATCCACTTGTTGTAATGTCCCTCTATACCACCCGGGTTCCGGTTGCTGTTCGGCTATACCACATTTGCAATCAAGTGGAATACCAATGCAATTGCAGACTTTCATTGACCCAACATATTCTAAATTGCCATCGAACCAATATGTATAGGCAATAATTGGGACCGCGATTAACAACATTGCGAGCAGAACAAAACTCTTTTTCATTTTGCCTCCTCAATCGTTGTAAAATAATATTCTGTGCACCTATTCATATTACAATTGCGGCGGGCGGGATAGTCAAGTAAATTATAAAAGTTACTTAACCTATTCTAAGTATTCTATTTGGTAATAGTTGTATTGGTCTTATCAATTCACTATTAATACTAGCTAAATGGAGTATTACCCAATTTTCATTGTTAAGATACATATTAGCTAAAATACCAAGAAGTCATCCCTATATCTTCTTCACCACCGGGCCATCGGGAGTGTCGCGGACCTCGAGACCGCGCGCAGCGAAGGCGTCTCGAATTGCATCGGCTGTGGGCCAATCCTTGCTTTCGCGGGCCTTGCGCCTTTGTTCGAGGGCTGTTTCGACGTCCATCTTCACGCTGTCGATTTCAATAGCGATTTCTCTGGTTTCCGATTCAGCTTTCGCCGGAAGAAGTCCGGTCGCACAGTCGAAATCCTCCAGAAATCTAAGGATCCGCTCGCCATCGAGTGAGGAAAGCAGACCGTCATCACGAAGTTTATTACATAGTCGAATAAGCTCGAACAACCCACCGAGCGCACCGGAAATATTCAAATCATCGTCCATACAATTCTCGAATGTCTCGCGCGCCGATTCGAGGCCTCGCGAGGCATCCTCGTGAAGTGGGCCTTCGGTGAGCTCTTCAAGCATGTCTCGAAATTCCCCTATCCGCTTAAGCGAGGTTTCCGCAGCACCGAGTCCCTCAAAGGTGAAATTCAATTGTTGACGATAATGCGTCGCAATAAGGACATATCGAATAGCAAGCGGCGAATAACCTTTATCGATCAATTGCCGGAGTGTGAAGTAATTTCCCAGCGATTTTGACATCTTCTTGCCCTCGACGATGAGATGCGCGTTGTGCATCCAGTAGTTGACGAACTTTTTACCTGTCGCGGCCTCAGACTGCGCGACCTCGTTTTCATGATGTGGGAAAAGATTGTCCTCGCCACCGGTATGTATATCGAAATGCTCGCCGAGATATTTCATACTCATTGCGGAACACTCGATATGCCATCCGGGACGGCCCTTACCGAGTTCCGTTTCCCAAAAGATATCGCCGTCGGACTCTTCATAGGCCTTCCAAAGCGCAAAATCGGCAGCCTGTTCTTTGTCGTATTCGTCGTGGGAGATTCTCGCACCGGCAATATTCTTATCGATTCGCTTGCCGGAAAGTTTGCCGTATTCCGGAAATTTCTCGATAGAGTAATAGATAGAGCCGTCGCCGCCGCGATATGCAACGCCAACATCGAGAAGCCGCTTTACAAGCTCGACCATCTCCGGGATATGATCGGTCGCCGCAGGATAGACCTCCGCCCGCTCGATTCCAAGCGCATCGAGATCCTCGAAGAATGCGGCTTTATATTTTGCGGTATATTCATCGAGTGAAATGCCGGCTTTGCGGCTTTCGCGGATCGTCTTGTCATCGACATCTGTGAGGTTCATCACCTGCGTAACTTCGTAACCGCGATATTTAAGCCATCGGCGGAGCAGGTCCTCGAAGATATATGCCCGGTAATTACCGATATGCGCAAAATCATACACGGTGGGGCCGCAGGTGTACATGCCGACCTTCCCCGGTTCGATCGAATGAAATTTCTCGATTCGATTTCCAAATGTGTTTTTAAATTTTATCGTCATTTTTTTCCTTCCGTAGGGGAGCACCTATGTGTGCTCCCGGTCGGTGAAATTACGCCATGTCCTATTATGCTTGCGGGAGAGCACATAGGCTCTCCCCTACGATTTTCCTTTATATATTTTTTCGATGAACTCAGGGAATTCCCTCGCGTCTTTTTCCCAATTAAATTTTTTACGAGCGGCGCGCATGCAGGTTTCGGCTCTTTGCGCTATCGCTGTTTCGTCTTTTATAAGATCGGCTATTATCTCGACGACGCGATTTTCCTGTCCGTGAGGCACGAAAACCGGGCCGTCGGCTTCGGAGACGATCCCCTTATAAGCATCTAACCAGGTTGTAATTGGAATCGTGCCCTTGGCCATATAATCGAATATCTTGCTCGAAAGACACTGGTTGTATTTCCTCGTCGGGACGATAAACGACAGTCCGATCTTCGCGCGCTCGATCATTTTCATAGCCCCGTCGTAGGCGATAAATTTTTCGGGAAAATACAATCTTTTGTCGTCGATGAGATCTCCGGCGGCCTTCCGGCATCGTTCGAGATAACCATCGCCGTAGACTGGCCCAAGGACTTGAAGTTTCCAACCGTCGAGGACGGCCCCCGGAGCGAGATGTTCCGCCATTTTGAGCATCTCCGCGCCGAACCGCACTGCCATCACGACTCCGACATATATGATTGTGTTTTCCTTTTCGGGGATTTTTTCCGGAACGGCATCGATTCTTGGGTAATTATGTAGAACGATAGTCGGCTTACCCGCCGGGGCGAGGCGTTCGGCGTTCTCGCGCATCGCAGTAATAATCCCGGACGAGGCTTTCGCGCCGCGCATTTCTTCCCATGCGACGAGCCTTTTAACCAGCCCTTTGAAGGGCTTTGGTACCCAAGCCTTCTCGGCGATAAAATCTGGATACGGCTCGTGGGCGTCGAAGATATATTTCTTCCCGTGTTTTCTCAACCATCGTCCTACGCGAAGAATCTCGGGATCGTGTATAATATAGAGATCGGCATCGAGAGCGATTGCGGCTCGGAATATCTTTTTGGCGGACAAGACCCTTTTAAAGCGGTTCTTGGGCCGTGGAAGAACAACGAACTCGACTCCGAAACCGGGTGTGAAATCGCCATTCGCCAAAGTAAGAACGGTCACGCGATGCCCCGCATCGACGAGCGTCTTCGTCTCCTTGGCGAAGATACGTGCGTCGTTAGGCGGATGAACCGATGCTACCATCGCGATGTGCATCTTTCTCCTTGTGGGCGATATACATAGAACTCATAAGACCTATAGAAATGAAAAACAGATGGTCAGTTGAAGTCGTAACTATCATAGCAAGCATTAACGTATAAAGAAACAAAGAAGAGGAAAGTCCTCCCAACTTGATGAAAAGTGAAGAGTTTTTTCTTTTTTTTATGAAATAAACAGCTGTTTTAAAACATGACATTAACAACGCCAAGTAGCATAACAAACCAATAATACCCCATTCGATATAATATTCCATTATAACATTATGAAGATGCTGGAGCTTTGCTCCTTTTGCCCATGCTGGCAGTATTGCAGAATAGTTTCCGGTTCCATGTCCAAATAACACTTCGTCGAACCTACTTTCCCAGACGGCCTTCCACATTCCAATTCTGCCCGTGAGCGACATGTCAACATATTGAAGGCTCCCCAGGCGGCTGAACATTGAACCTATCGCCATAATTGCAAATAATGCCAATGGAATACTTAAAACAGAAATTAGAAGGACCTTTTTTCGCAAACTAACATCGGTAAAAACAAATAGATAAAAGACTATAGCGATTATCGCGGCCAGAAAAGCACTTCTACTGCCGGTAAAAATAATAAAAGCGAAAGAAGCGGAGATAAAAAGCATAAGCAACAATTGGTGAATCGTTTTTTTAGAATTAAATATCTTATAAAAAGCTAATATCGTCATAAAACCCATATTGCGAGCATACTGATTTACATTAATTGCTAAGGCACTAAATCGAACATATTGCGTAGCTCCTCCTCTTTGAAAAAAGCTCACTCCCGAAATAACTAAAGGAATGATTCCGAGTAATAATGCATAATCGATCGATTTTTCAAAAAATTCAGTTTGATTGCCCCAGAAATGCAAAACTATAAATGTATTTATACAAAGCGAAACGAATAAAACGCTTTTCGCAATTGTATAAGCATTAATTTCCATTCGTGGTAGATTTAATAAAAATAACAACACTATGAGTAAAAATGAGATTTGTATCGCCGAAATTTTGCGTGGTAAGCTAATTTTCCCGTAGAATAAAGTTAGAAAAAAGGTGGATAATAATACCGCGCCCATCAAGGGGTAGATAATTAAGGTATTTTCGGAATTCACCAGCAACAATGGAATCGCAAATAAATTCTGGCCAACCAGAAATGCAGAAAAACCTATCTCGGGATGTTTAATATAAAGGATAGCTATTACAGCAAGAAATGGAATCGCTACTATCATAGCTTGGTCGAATTTGACCGTTGTAGCAAAAGTCAGAGTAGCTATCGCAACGATGGTTAAAGCCAGCACTCTCTTGGGTAAATCGTATTTGAGATTAACGGATTGCATTTAGAAAATAATGAAGTAAATCCATGCGGCAACCTGCACGAAAAGCCAACTGTCGAATCTGTCCCAGAAGCCGCCGTGGCCGGGAATTGCATTGCTCGAATCCTTGATTTTCATTTCCCTTTTAACTTTACTCTCAAAAAGATCTCCTCCAACCGCAATAAACCCTGCAATACCGGAAAAAGCAACGATATCCCAACCAAAAACCGAAGGCCATAAAAACCGGAACACCAAGCCCACTATTAACGCCCCAATTATTTCACCCGCGAAACCGGCCCAGGTTTTGTTCGGCGAAAGAACCGGCGTCATCTTCGGGCCACCGATCCAGTTGCCGACAAAATAAGCTGTTGTATCTCCGAACCAGACCAGCACCATAGGTAAAACAGCAAAGAGTGGCGCAAAGGAATTTAATTCCCATGCTAAAGATGGCACCCATCCAAAAAGAATTATCCCAAAAACCCCATAAGCCGAAGTCTCCAGGCCATGTTCCATATCTTTTATAAATAATTCAAGCAGGAACCATGCCGCCGAAAACACCAAGACAACAACAGGCACGAAACTTTGCCATTCCAACCAATAAAGGAGAGGAATTATCATACATGAACCTACAATAATTCCACCTCTAACAGGAGAAATCTTGACTCCGGGAAGAGAAACAAACTCAGATGATAACCCGAAAACGATAATCATCAAAAAAATGAGAAGATAAACTCCTCCCGAATACAATGCGAATATCACGGCCGGCCCAAAAATCAGCGCGATTATTATTCTGAAAAGCAGGTTCTTTTTAGTTATTGACATATATTTAGCCTGTTATAAACGTTTATTAAATTTACGCTTTCTCGTAAAAAACCCCTTCAGCCAATCGATCAACTTGACCAAAAAACCGAATCCGCTGAAGCGACTTGACCATATGGTGCGGTAAAGTATCGAGCACCCTATCGCGCCGAGAACAAAATTCGGTATCCACATCGAGAGCCATGGAGCCACAAATCCCCTATCGGCAAGCTCTTCGCCTCCGATCAGTAAGGCCCAATAAGTAACAAAGAAAAATAAACCAAAACCTATTGCCACCCCCATTCCTCCTTTGCGCGCCCATACACCCACCGGTGCACCCACAAAAAGAAAGAAAAAACAAGCCAATGGTAAAGTTATTTTTTTATTAATCTCCACAGTATATTTTCTAACATATCTCTGATGCGCTTGTATCGCATTTAGCTGGCTGGAGATGGATTGAGATGTTGATTTCACATAGCTTCGGATCGATTCAATTGCTTCTAGAATATCTTTCTTAGGATTCTCTGCCGGGATCAAAGCTCTATTAAACGCTCGATCCGAAAGATTGACTATATTCCGCTTAGCTTGAATAATTGCATTTTTTTTGGTAATAATCAGCTCTTTCATATCGGCTATCTTAAGCTCCCGGTCGCCCCTGTGCCCGGTGTCTCTTCGTTCAAGATTCATACCAAGATTGCCAAAACGCATTGTTTGGCTTTCAAAATTAACTTGCGTATATTTTGATGGATCGGTTTCGTCTATCTCATGGATGCTTCCGTTAATGAGTTCTAAATTGAGGACATCTGCGTCTTTATCGAAATACATCTTTCCACGCTCAGCCGTGATTATCCTCGGATAACGCCTTTCCTTTTGATCGTAAATCGTTATCCCCTCGAGCTTGTTAGTTCGCTCATCCACATCCTGAATGAACATGCCCACACCAGGAAAATCATCGATAAAAACCCGTTCTTTGATTGCCAGTGTAGGCTTTTTTCTCTTTATATCGCCGATAAGTAATTTCGCCTCATGATTTAAATCTGGCAATATCTGATCTGAAAAATAGACCATCCCAAACGATATGAGCAAAGCCACAATCATCGGAGCAAGCATGATACGAATCAGTGGAACACCCGAGCTAACCGTAGCTGTTATTTCTCCATCTTGAGATAAACGCCCAAAAGCCATAAGACCGGCAATGAGGCAAGACATTGGCACAGCGAGAGCGAGCATCCATGAGAGGTTAAGTATGAAAAGCTTCAATACTGTGAAGGGATCGACTCCCTTCGCTAAAATCAAGTTTAAAATATCGAGGATAAAATCCATCACCATAACAAACATGATGATTATAAAACCGCCAAGGAAGGGCTGAAGATGCTCGCGAAGTGTATATTTTGAGAGAGTTTTCACTTAAGACAAAATTCTATATTTTTAACAAATTCTTTAACGCCTCTATATGCTTTACGGTGAATAACTGTAATGCCCAACTTCTCTATTGCTTTTTTGTGATCTTTGGTTGGGTAGCCGACATTATTTCGAAAACCGTAGCCGGGAAAGATGCCATCAAAATAGGTCATAAGTTCATCTCGAACGACTTTCGCTACAATACTTGCTGCAGAAACACACATCACAGAACGGTCGCCGCCCACCACCGTTATCTGCTTAAACGGTATCCCCTCGAGTCTTCGGTTACCATCGACTATGATAATTTCCGGTTCGAGCTCGGCTGATTTCAACGCACGCCGCATCGCCATGTGTGAAGCCCTTAGTATGTTAATTGTGTCGATCTCTGCCGGCGATGCCCATCCAACCGAGATAGAACGGGCTTTCGCCAAAATATAATAAAAAAGCTCCTGCCTTTGATATTTTGACAGGAGCTTTGA
>JAGLDC010000085.1 GCA_023145965.1 bacterium
TTGAATCCGTGATTCCGGATGGATTTAAAGAATAATCCCAAACGACTGCAGCAGCTACTACAGGCCCGGCTAAACATCCTATTCCAACCTCATCGAGGCCGGCGATAGCCCGAACACCTTCGCCAAGCAATCGTCTTTCAAGTTTGGAAAAATTCCTGAGAACTCGAGCATAATCGCCACTCATAGGTGGAGTTATACGCGCCTTTCTCTAATTCTCGCGGCCTTACCTATTTTCTTTCTCAGATAGTAGAGTTTGGCTCTGCGAATTCTGCCCATTTTAACTACTTCGATTTTGACCACATTAGGCGAATGAAGTGGAAATACCCTTTCTACTCCAATTCCACCGGAGATTTTGCGCACCGTAAAGCTTTCGTTTGTTCCGCCACCTTTACGTCCGAGAACCACTCCCTGAAAAATCTGCACTCTTGTTTTCTCGCCTTCGACAATGCGAACATGAATCTTAACGTTATCTCCCGGGCCGAAGGTCGGTGTCTCCTCCCTGAGATAGGCAGCTTGGACATTTCTAATGATTACATCTGACATATTCTTCTCCCAATCTTAATATTTCTTTCAAAATCTATTTTCCTTCAAAGCGCCCAAGTTTGAGCGATTCTATAAAAGCTTGTTCATCTCTCGGAAGCTCCACATTCCCCAACGCTCCGGGATGATTACGGAGTGTGATTTCTAGAGACTTCCGTCTTTTCCAATTCTCGATAACGGCATGATTCCCAGAAAGCAATATCTCAGGAACCCTGTAACCCCGAAACTCCCGAGGTCTCGTGTATTCCGGTGCGGAAAGAAGCCTCCCCGGAATACTATGAGAATCGGTTTCCGCTGATTCGAGATCGCCTAAATAGCCCGGGAGAAGCCTGACTACTGCATCGACAACTGCTAGCGCGGCAATTTCTCCTGAACCAACAACAAAATTGCCAATAGATACCTCTTCAGCATCGAGTATCTCGCCGACTCGCGCATCTAGACCTTTGTATCTACCACAAATAATAGTCAGATACTCCAGATTACTAAACTGCTCCGCATTTTCCTGCTCAAAGAGCTTGCCTCTCGGACTCACAATCACCTTCTTTCCTCGAAGGTAATCCTCGCCCAACGATTCAACCGCTTCAACCACCGGCTCCGGTTTCATCACCATTCCGGAACCACCACCGAAAGGAATATCATCTGCGGTTTTATGTTTGTCAGTCGTGAAATCGCGAATATCTATCATCTCAAGATCGACAATGCCTTTTTCCGCCGCTTTTTTGAAGAGACTTTCATTCGAATAGGCCTTGAAAAGCCCTGAAAAAAGCGACACTATGGCGATTCGCAAGACAATACCCCAACGTAAAAATTACACGATCGATTTCGACTTATCCGGTTGAGAAGAATCTAACTCTCTTGCTCTTCGGTTTCCTGGTTTTCTTCGATCTCGGGTTCCTCGGAAACTTCCTCGACCGGTTCGGGCTCGACCTCGACAACAGGGGCTTCCGCTTTAACCTTCTCTACCTTCGGTTTTACTTGCTTTTCGATAGTGTCGGCTTTGGCGAGATTCCGCGCCGAAGCGATAATCGCCGCCCACACACCCTTCTTCTTCAAAAGGCTTTTAATTGTATCGGTGGGCTGTGCGCCGCGCGAAAGCCAATATTCGAGCCGCTCTTTGTTAAATTCGACCTCTGCAACCTCTGTTATCGGATTATAATAACCAATAATCTCGATAAACTTACCGTCTCTTGCATTACGAGAATCTGAAACCACGATCCGATAATGGGGTTGCCTTTTCTGTCCACCCCTCTTTAATCTTATATGGACCGCCAAAACTACACCTCCAAATATATTAAATATTTAATATTTAAAATCCTGTCATCGGGAAAGAGGGCATTTTGCCCTTTTTCATCCGCTTGAACATCTTTTTCATTTCAAAAAACTGCTTGAGCAGTCTATTTATCTCTTGCACCGAATTGCCGCTACCTGCGGCTATTCGCTTCCTTCGGCTACCGTCTATTATCGATGGGGTCGCTCTCTCGATCGGAGTCATACTACTAATAATAGCTTCGATACGCGCTGTAGCCTTTTCATCTATTTTCAAACCGGACAGCATATTCTTTTTAAGTCCGGGTATCATGGAAAGAATATCCTCCAGGGGCCCCATCTTCTTCAGTTGAGCCAACTGCTCGCGGAAATCGTCGAGGTTGAACTCGTTTTTTCGGAGCTTCTTCTCAAGCTTTCGCGCCTTTTCCTCATCAAACGAAGCCTGTGCTTTCTCAACTAACGACACGACATCGCCCATACCGAGTATTCGACCGGCCATTCTGTCGGGATGAAACTTTTCTAAAGCGTCGGCTTTTTCGCCAACCCCAACAAACAGTATCGGTTTACCTGTCACTTCGCGAAGGCTAAGCGCTGCGCCACCGCGTGCATCACCATCGAGTTTGGAAAGAACAAATCCATCAACAGCCAGTTGCTCCGAAAAAGCCTCTCCAACTGTTACAGCTTCTTGACCCGTCATAGCATCCAGAACAAGCAGGACAAGGTCGGGATCCATTCCGCGTCTGAGATCGTCCGCCTCGGCCATCATTTCTTCATCGATATGAAGCCTTCCGGCTGTGTCGAGGATAAGCAGATTTTTGCCATTTTGCCTGGCATAATGCGCTGCCCTTTTCGCGACATCGAGTGGCGTTTCACCCTCTTTAAAAACCACAGTCGGGAATCCAGAGTCTTGGCCGACGATCTCCAGTTGCCGAGCCGCTGCTGGTCTATGTATATCGCAAGCGACAAGCAACGGGTTAAAACCGCGCTTCTCGAAAAACTTCCCGAGTTTGCCAGAGGTTGTCGTTTTTCCAGATCCCTGAAGACCCACCATCATTATTGTGGTAGGTGTCTTATATGGCAAATCGATATCGCGCGCTTTTCCGCCCAGAAAATCCACAAGTTCATTGTGAACTATTTTTACAACCAATTGCCCGGGCGTTATCGAGGATAAAACCTCTTCACCGATAGCTTTTTCTTGAACGTTGTTAATGAACTTTTTTGCGACTTTAAAATTAACATCTGCTGAAAGCAAAGCCCTGCGGACTTCTTTAAGCGCGTCGCGTATATTATCTTCAGTCAGGCGTCCGCGGGATGTCAATCCTTTGAATACCTGTTCGATTTTCTCTGTAAGTTGCTCAAACATCGAATAATATAGAATTACCTATCAAAATAAACAGCAAAAAAACGCGCTTCGACTGCTCGAAGCCGTTTGATGTGCTAATATATTTGCTTTTTCATATAAATCAAGCATTAATATTAGTATAATGATAAATGGATTTTTGGGATTAAATTTTTATTCATGAGAGAGATTCTTATTTGATCTTTTAGCATCTTTGTTATGAGTCGCCTCATATCATAATTTGTTTTTCCATCCTATCGAGCACTCCGCCCATAACTCTACAATATACATTACAATATACATTATTTCCGCCCGTTTCCGAGATAACATAAATTAAACCTATGGAAAGAACGAATATTATTTTAAATACACTATCCGTTTCGTAATCGTTTCATTGACAATCATCGCCCGGACAAGATAAACGCCGCTGGCGACCATCAGCGGGCATTGCCAGATGCCTGTCGCCGCTGGCGACCGGGAATCCATCCCGTAGAGGCGGTTCGAGAACCGCCCGCAATAAAAAAAAGGGCGCGTCTCCGCGCCCCTCTAATTCCCGTAGAGGTTCGATTAATCAAACCCCCACATCATTCTTCATTATTAATTATTAATTCTACCTCACTTGTATTCTTCCCCCACGACCTCCGTCCAATCCCCGACTTCCTCGCCGTTGCGAGCGCGAATCTGATACCAGTATTTCATTCCCGGCA
>JAGLDC010000086.1 GCA_023145965.1 bacterium
AATCGGCTACAGGGAAGTGCGAGAAAACTCCGGCTATCTTAACCCATGGAAGCTGGGCTATATGCGCAATATCTCCGATGGCGTCGGAGAACCAGAAACCGGTGCGACCCATACCGGTATCAATCTCTATGTGGCACTCGGCTTTCTTTTTTTGATGCTCGGCCTCTACAGATAGGGCGTGAACGAATACCTGGTTGACTACATTCGCATGAAGGTCGTATTCTACAATAGCCGGTATTTGTTCGAGAGTAGCAGGTGTTAGAACAATTATCTCACCAACAACGCCAGATTGGCGTATCGAAACGCCCTCATCGACAGTCGCAATCCCAAAGTGCTGAATACCAACATCGCTGGCTTCGCGGCATATCGGAACCACACCGTGACCATAGGCATTGGCTTTGACCGCAAGAATAACTTTCCGGTTTTCTACCCAACTGAGGATATTTTTTACATTATTTCTAAAGGCGTCGAGATCGACGACACAGTGAGTTTCAAGCTCGAATCCCCTTTTGTCTTTCATATTAAGTTATTTTCTTTTAAACAATTATCATTCGATTATGCGAATATAAAAACTAATGTGATCTCTCAAGAGTTTCAGTCGGCTTATTGACTCGAACCTCAAAGTAAAACCAGTCTCCAATATGTTCGATAGGAATCTCCTCGGGATTCCATTCAGTTTCTTTAACTCCGGCAATCGCAGCGTTATCGATAACATCGCTTCCGCAAGTGGCCATAAGTTCGACTTCATCGACCTCGCCAAACGGGTCTATTCTGATTTTCAGGCGAACAACACGACCTTGAAGTTTACTTTTCCATTCGGCTTGGGGATAGCGTAGTTCGACAGGGTATCTAGGTCTCGGAGCCCGGGGAATCTCTTTTCCGGTCACCGGATCAATAATTCCGCCGTGCACCGAGCGTAATTCATTACGCTTAGGTCCTTCCGTATATTCATCTTTAACTTCGGCTGTATCTTCATCTGCGAATCCAGATGAGTCGAGCATCTCAGGCGCTCGCTCTCTTTCAATTTTGGGAGCAGCTTTTCCAAGTCGAACCTGAGCAAGGTGTGCAATTTCGGTATCCGGGAAGCTATCGGCGATAAAAGTGTAGATTGATTCGGCTACAGAATAGTTAAAGGTAATGGTCTCGTGAATATATGCCATAGCAGTGAGAGCTTTAGGTCTAAATTGGCTTTGCGCAAAAGAATCTGCGACAAAGCCATAGTAAGCTAGGGCCGAATCCGTTCGGTTGTATGTAAGGAGAAATTCCTCGGCCTTGATGAAATAATAGGCCACTGTTTCTACTCCTAATGAATCGAGCGCCGCGCCTCTTCCAACGAAATAATCAACCGCACCAACTGCGTAATCGCTTTCGGGATATTGCTTAAGAAGGCTTGCAAAGGCTGAGTCAGCCTTACTTCTTTCCTGAGTCTTATAAGCATACACCCAACCAATTCCATAGGAGGCTTTGGGTGCTAGAGAGTCATCCGGATAATTTTTCAAGATATAATTATATTCAGAAAGGGCTGAATCGGGTTGTTCAAGCTCCAGAAGATACATCTCCGCAAGGGCCATCTCAGTGGCAACAATATCGACATCGATTGAGTCGTTATCCGATTGTAAAATATCTTTAAATTCCTGTAGTTTTGCAATAGAAGCGCTTTTTTGGAGAGCAAGTTCTTTAACTTTACCGGAACCAACCTGTGCCGCTGCGGAATCGAATTCAGCTTTGGCAACGGTAATCTCGCCGAAATTAAGGTGAAGGTCTCCGCGCTTGAACCATCCCCATGCAGAATTCTCGGTTCGGGGAAAATCGATGCAGACACCCGACCACACGGCAATAGCCGATGTCGTATCTTCGAGCAAATAATAAACATCGCCAATGCGTAAGTCAACCTCGGGCCAGCGCGTATAAAAATCCTCGTTTTTTCTAAGGTGTTCGTAATGTATAAGTGCGGTATTCAGGCTATCAAGCTCTGTAAAAGCTTCGCCGATGAGCATACGAGAACCGAAGAATTCCGCAGGCGTTATTTCTTTAGCAAACATCATTCTTGCTTGCTCGATGCATACCTTATAGCTTTCTTGCACAAACTCGATAGTAGCAAGGCGATAGTGGACGAGGCTGGAGTATCTTCCGCTTGGAAATGCATAGAGATAGTCTTCAAAGGCATCCTTTGCGGATATGTAATCTTCCTGTTGATAAAAAAGTTCAGCTATCATAAAGATGCTTCGTTCTGCGTAATCTCCGGATTGCGCAAGTTCTCGAAGCCTGTCGAGGGCATCATCGAAATCGCCGAGTTCGTATATACTAAGCGTCCTCCAGTAATCGGCCTCGTCAACATAATCGCTTTTCGGGAAGGCCTCCAGAAGTTCATCAAATTTGCGTACGGCCTTGGCATACTCGCCGGTTCGATAAAAACACATCCCGAGAAGAAATAACGCATCGTCGATATATTTGCTTTCTTGATAGAATGATAAAACCTTAGATGATTTTTTAATCGCGATCTCATATTTTGTAACAGCATCGGATGGCAGTGCATCGGTTGTGCTGCGTAGGCGTGTTTTTTCAGCAAAGCGGTAATTCTTTTTTGCAAGAAAAAAGGTATTGTAGTAAACACACCCGGAACCAAAAATAATATTCGCCAATGCAATGATAATAGCAGTTTTTAAAACTGATTTACTTCTTTTAGACAAGAACAATACCTCTTTTGTGAAAAGCAACCAATCCGGGAAAACCCAGGTTAAATGTTTCAAAGCGCAAGTTTTATGCCATTTGGCAACCCATCAATAAGCCCTATCGAGAATGAAATCGGCTATTGCGAATAGGTTTAGGTTTTTCTCGCTTTCTCCGAGGGCATATTTGGCTTTTTGAATCAAATCTTCGGCTATTTGCCTGCTTTTCTCTATCCCAAATAATGCGGGATATGTTGCTTTATTCCGTTCGGCGTCGGAACCTATGGGTTTCCCTAGGGCTTTTTCGTCAGCGACTATATCGAGAATGTCATCGATTATCTGGAATGCAAGTCCCATATTCTCGCCATATTTCGATACTTTATTTATCTCCTCATCCGAGGCTTTAGCGATATATGCTCCCATTCGCAGACTCGTAGCTAAAAGCGCAGCTGTTTTCCCTCGATGAATGGCCTCGAGGATTTCCGGTGTAGGTGTTATTCCTTCGGCTTCGAGGTCGAAGACCTGGCCTCCGACCAGACCCTGTGTTCCTATCGCGCGAGCAACATCTGATATAACACGGACATCGCCGGCTCTGGCCATAAGTTCGAAGGCAATCGCGTGAAGAGCATCACCAACGAGAATTGCCATAGCTTCTCCGAAAACCTTGTGGCTTGTAGGTTTACCTCTACGGAGGTCATCGTTATCCATACAAGGAAGATCGTCGTGAATTAAGCTATATGTATGTATTAGCTCCAAGGCACATGCTGGAGTATAGATAAAATCGCCTTCGCCCCCTAGGCGTTTGAAAGAGAGTACGGCGAGAATCGGTCTCAAGCGCTTACCTCCAGCAAAAACTGAATAGCGCATTGCGCTATGAAGTATTTTCGGCGGTTCTTTTTCGCGAGGCATAAGCTTCTCGAGCCACGTATTAATAATTCCGCCCTCTGATTTTAATAATTTTTCTATATCACACAAATCGACTCCTTTAAAAGGTTAGGGACAATATAATGCTGTAACTTAACACGCGCAAAGGTTTTTATGTTATTAAATATACTTGTATGCTTTTCTTGACATGACATTTGTTTTACGTTAAGTGTTCATATTGTCAGTTTCCTTAAATACCTATATTCTTTATGACCATAATACTAGTTATACATCGTTTATTCAGCTAAATGGCTTATTACCGATTAATAAAGGATATAAGGATTTTGAATAGAATTTTGTTCGCAATGTATTATTGTATAAAATATTTAACATAATCTTAATAAATCGGCCTATTATACCTTTGCTGCACGATGTGTTTTTTTCGCTTATTATTCTTACACAAAATAATAACACTTTTTTTTCCTTGTAATTGATTTTTTAATATCTAAAATACTGTAAAAGCAAATCGATTACGCTATGCATGTGTTTATTATTCTATATTTATTGGAGCTGCAATGAATAGGTGTAAGTTAATATTCTTAATTTTCTTAGCTTGTTCGGCATTAGTTGCCGAGATCCCGGAGACGATTTTCTATCAAGGAAAATTAACTTCGCCGACCGGAGTGGGGGTCAATGATACTCTTCCGTTTGTGTTTAGTATTTTTAACATCGAAGCGGGTGGAACTGCTCTTTGGACTGAGGGCTATACCACTGTGCCTATAGTCAAGGGCCTCTTCGAGGTGACGTTAGGTTCGGTGTTACCTATTGATCTTTCATTCGACAACGAATATTGGCTGCAAATATCGGTCGATGGTCATGACTTAGTCCCTCGGTCGAATTTCTCGACTTCGCCTTATGCTTTCCGAGCTAAATATGCCGATTCCGTCGGGACGATAAACTGGGGAGATATCGATGGAATGCCACCGGGGTTCGCCGATGGCACGGACGATGGCGGCACAATATATTGGTGGGATATTCTCTCTATACCTGCGGGTTTTCGAGATGGAATCGATAACGTGGACGACGACGACCATTCGAGAACGAACGAGCTTATTTGGACTTTCGAATACGACGACGTGACGGACTCTCTCTGGCTTTTCGAGGGATGTTGCAATATCAAAGCAGTCCATATCGACAACGAGGCCGACGACCTCTCCGATAATGTCCTCGACGATCTCGGCGATGTTAATACGGCCGGTTTAACTCTCGACCAAATTATACGCTGGAACGGCTCCGAATGGGTTCCGGATTCCGATTGGGTGAACGACGACGACCCCGATCCAAACAATGAGCTTATAACTTCCGTCGTTTGGATAAATGCCACACATACGTTAGTGATTACGGAAGGTACATCGCGGGCTATTTGGACAGTCCCAATCCCAATCGAAGAGGATGATTTGTCCGATAATTCGCTCTTCGATCTCGGCGATGTCGATACGACCGGCGGTTTTACAGGCAAATATCTCATGTGGGACGGAACGAGCTGGGTAATTGCCGGAGTGGATTCATCGGGTTGGGCTGCGCATGTAGTTTGGGACAGCCTTATCTCGATACCCGCAGATGTCGAATCCCTCGCAAATGGTAACCTTGGTTTCGATACTCTTTTTACAAGAAGCAAATTACCCGAAGACACAATGGTTGTTTTCTCCCAATTCAAAATCTTCGGAGAACTTATCGCAGACAGTATTCAGGCGGTGGGCGATGTTATCGAGCTCGACGACTCTATCGCCGTTCACGGCTCGGCTACAATAGACGGAAACCTAACTGTTGGCGGAAACATCTATTTTGACGGCTTGCTACACGGTAACAAGATACACTACGATACTCTATTCAGTGAAACAGGCAATATATTCGACACAACCGTTACGATGAGCCAATTCAAGGTTCACGGAGAACTTATCGCAGATAGTATCCAGGCGGTCGGCGATGTTATCGAGCTCGACGACTCTATCGCCGTTCACGGCTCGGCTTCTATCGACGGGAATATCAGCGCATCCGGCAACTTGGATGTTTCGGGTATTGTTGGCCAAGGGAAAAACTTCAGCACGGTTGCCACAATCGCAGACATCGCACCGATCGGAAGCGATGTTTCACTCACGAGTTTAACATACGGAGCAAACGGCCCCGGCTCGACGATATTCCTCTCTTTCGATGGGGTTTTCGACGATCTCAACGGCTATAACGGCGCGAGTATTATCGTCGAATTGGTCCGCAATCCGGGCGGTTCTGAAGTAATAATTGCGCAAACAGAACTCTTCGTATATAACGACGATTATTTTGCAAAAAAACCGATTTCTATTAATGGAATCGATGAACCTCCGGCAGGCACACATACATACGAAATCCGCGCAAGGTCGGTTTCATTGCCGTTCGATGGCGGGCGTTGCCTTCATGGTCATTTAATTCTCTCGGAAATTAAAGGATAAAAACAAATTTTGAAACTAGAATTTAACCAAAAAATAAACTAAGAAGTTCATTTTAAACACAGGAGGAAAAAATGAAAGGAAGTTCTATGAAGGGGAAAATCGCTATTGTTTTAGCGCTATTTCTTTTCTCGGGTCTTGCTCTCGCGCAAATCAAGTATCCCGTGACATCGGATGCCGCGTTGACCGTCGGAACGGTTGTTACGGTTGACGGCACCGATGCTAACGAGATCGTCGCGGCAGTCGGACCGAACCCATCGGCGGAGGTTATCGGTATCATTACCGCTATCCAAAATGTCGGCGGAACCGATTATTATTTAGTAAAAACCGAGGGTTATATCGAGTTGTCCTCAAAGACATTCACTCCGGGTGCTCGTTTAACGAGTGACGCGACCGGAGATATTGTCGAGGCGGCTAACGACGAGGATATGCTCGTAGGTATTGCTGTCAGCGCTACGAGAGTCCAGATACTTATCGACGACGCTAGGGCGAAGTATACATTTTTCGATGATACTGATGCAGGACTCGGCGCTGGTAACGTCCAGGATGCAATCGACAGCTTGGCCGATATGGTCGGCGACATCAATACGGATAGCATCTATATCTTTTCGAACGACACGGTCGTGTTCAGCGAATCGACATTGGTTATCTTCGAAGGCCCGGTCGAGTTCGATAGCACGGTGACGTTCAATG
>JAGLDC010000087.1 GCA_023145965.1 bacterium
CTTGACAAGAGGTTTAAACCCCTTCAAGAAATAATCCAAAGCTTACTCGCCAAAAAACCAACAGAAAGGCCCCCGAACGCCTATTCCATCCGTATCGCCCTACAAAAAATGCTTGGAAAAGAAGAAACCCCCGGGGAAGGCTTCTATCTTCCACACGGCCCATTCGTAGGAAGAAAAAAGGAATTAACTCAAATAAAAGATATACTAAAAAACCTCGACTCACCTCGGTTTGTTTCTGTTACTGGCTCCTCTGGTGTTGGTTGTTCAGCCTTATGCGAAAGAGCGCTTCTCGAGGCGGGATATGAAGGTTTGGCAACAGCCGAGATATTCGAGGGACATTCTCTCATCTCGGGAATACTGCCATCATTTATGTCGAAGGACTATCGTAAAACCCTATTAAAACGACTTCCACCCTTAATGGAATTCCTATCCGAGGATTTTCCACAAACCTTCCTCGATGATTTAAAAATTCCTCCAAAACCATCACCCTCTACGCTGGCCGGACTTAATAGTAATATCGCCGGGTTCATAGAGGAGTTATCGTTCGCAAAACCCATAATAGCACATATTAGAACCACCCCAAATAACAGCTTGATCGAGGAGATTAAAAAAACTGGGGCAAAAATCCTTTTCCTGTTCGATAAAATTAATCTAGGTGACATACATATCGATCTTTCCCCTCTCGATGAAGTTGAGACACTGGACCTTATACGCGGCCTCCTCGGCCCCGTCGATGACATCGATACTCTCTCATCTTCAGTGTTTAAAGTTGCAAATGGTAACCCATATACAATAAGGAAAACAATTCGAGAATTCGTCTCATATGGCGCACTTGAAACCCATACTCGAACCTGGCATTTCTCTATAGAACGCACCGACCGCACAACATCCTTTTCAGACAAATGGGCACGCCTTATCGAAGATGCAAAAACAATTTGCACCGCTATATGTCTGGCAGGTGAATTGGAATATTCAATCCTGGAGGACATGATAGGCCCTGGAAGTTCATTCGCAGTCTATAAAATTCTGTCCGCAGGATTAATTGGTGAACGAGACCGCTCCGGGAAAAACCTCTTCTTTGCCTATCCAGAACTTGCCTCGAATATTGACAGCATAATATCCATCGAGCGTGCTAAATCTGTGCATCTGCGACTCGCCGATGCCTTCATCAGAGCCACCCCTAATTTTTCTAATCGCATTTCCTCGGCATATCATTTTGAACTTGCGGGGCAACCTAAGACATCTGCCGAGATGTTCTTCGAAATTGGTACCAAAGCCCTTAAAAAAACCAACTTTAATATAGCCGAACGCGCTTTAGAGTCCGCAAACAGGCTTTCAGAACACCTCGATACTCCAATTAAGAAACTTAGATGTCTCAAAAGACTCGCCCTAACGCGCAAATATGCGGGTGATTTCGATAGCGCCCGAGATGCCTATTTTCAGGCATCCGCGATGGCCGAATCCATGGGCAACAGCGAGCAAAAAGCATCTGTTTCCGGTGATATAGGTGTCACATATTTTGAACAGGGCAACACTAAATTGGCTCTGAAGTATTATAAAAAGGCGTTAAAGCTTCATTCAAGCGCAAAAAACGAGAAGGGCGAGCTGATCGATCTTGTGAATATTGGCGGCCTATATCAGGTAACCAGTAACCTTGAACTCGCTAAAAATATTTATACCGAAGCGTTAAAAAAAGCGCAAAAACTGAATAATAAACTCTGCCTCTCTGCTGTCAATCTCAACTTGGGCGAGATGGCCATCGCCGAAGCCGATCTCGCCTCGGCATTGAAACTGGTTCTCGAATCTGGCACTATTGCCCGTGACAAAGGGTATGATAATATGCTGTTTCAGGCGCTTATCGCCCTCTCGAAAGTGCATAGACTTCAAGGCCATCTTACTCTGGCAAGAAGATCTATCGAAGAGGCCTGTGAGATTACCTCTTTCGAAGGTGGGCGCGAATCTGCTATCGCAGGAATCGAGCGAGCCGCTATAGCCCGAACAGTTGGCGAATACCCCATTGCAAAAGCTGCACTTAAAAATTCTGCCGATTTTTATAATTATCTCGGTTCGACTGAAAAAGCTCGACTGTTTGAGGAAATCGCCATTCTATCGGCTCTCGAAGAGGTCGAACCCTTGAGCGTACCAAGAGTGGAACTGCCTGAGAAGACATCCTTGTTTTTTCAAGCTCTCGCTTTCATTCGCAAAAATAATCTCGATTCGGCTCTATCGCTTATCGAAGACTCCATCGCTAAACAGCCTACAGCTTTAGGTGAGATCGAAATTGAACATTATATCCAAAAAGCTCTTATTTTATACAGACTAGAACGCTTCAAACAAGCTCTAGAAACGCTCGAATTAATTGAACAATCGCTTAATGGAATTAACCCATGGATGACTGCAAGAGTGTCCGCCCTGCGTTGTCAAATACTCGATAAACTCGATAACATCAACTCAGCAAAAGTCGCTCTTTCATCCGCGCAATCCAGATTTAAAGCGTTAGAAAACTGGACAGAGCTTAAAAAACTCGATGCCCTCCTTGCAAAACTCAGCGAACCGAAAGAAAAAGACCTCAGCTTCAGTAAAATGTTGCCCATCCTGAAAGCCCTTAATTCCACCCTCGACTCCGCACACTTGCTCCGGAAAATACTCGAGGCTACTCTCGATGCCACCGGCGCAGAACGGGCATTGCTATTTCTAATGGAAAATGGATCGGCGGAACTCAGGATTGCAATATCTGCAAATGGCACAGATCTTCCACTAGATTCGACAAAATTTTCTCACGGTCTTTTAGAAAATGTTATGGCTTCGCGCGAAGCTCATTTTTCAGAGAGTATAGCCGACGATGATGCGCTTTCCACGCGCGAATCCATAATAGACCTCGATATTACAATGGCTATGTGCGTTCCTGTTACCGGTCTCAATTCTGAGCTTGTTGGGCTTATTTACGCCGATGCTGGCATTGGCAAAGGGCTTTTCGACCGCCAAACACTCGATTTCTTGACCGCTCTCGGAGAACAGGCAGCTATTGCACTGCACAACGCTGAACTTTTCGACGACCTGCGTGCAGAGCGAGATGGTATGGCACGAGAGATTTGCGTGTTCGGCGAAGGCAAGATTATCGGGACTTCCCCGGCGATGTTGGAATTAAAACAGAAACTTAATATAGTTGCCGGACAAGATATTTCCCTCTTGATTACTGGAGAAACCGGAACCGGCAAAGATTTGATAGCACGAACTCTCCATGCTGAGAGTAAACGAAGTGAAGGTCCGTTCGTAGCCATCAATTGTGCTGCCATTCCCGAAAACTTAATCGAGAGCGAGCTTTTCGGCCATGAACGTGGCGCTTTCACCGGTGCAGATCGCAAGCAGATAGGCAAATTCGAACTTGCAAATGGTGGTATCCTCTTTCTCGATGAGATCGCCGAGATGCCCATTGCCTTTCAAGTAAAACTTCTGCGTGCTATTGAAAGCCGGGAAATACATCGCCTCGGTGCTAACAACGAAATCCCCGTCGATGTTAGAATTATCTCAGCCACTAACCTCAATATCGAATTCGCGCTTAAAAACCAAAAACTCCGCGAAGACCTATACTATCGTATTGCGCCGATTAATATTCACATCCCACCACTTCGAGAACACCCCGAAGACATACCACTTCTCATTCTACACTACCTCGACCGAGCGCAGGCAAAATTCGGGCGAAATATTGAATCTGTTACAAATAGCGCGCTTTCGGCCCTTAAACGCTATCCATGGCCGGGCAATGTTCGAGAACTCATTGGAACACTAGAGGAAGCTCTGATATTCTCGAGAACTAATATACTTCGCGCGGAGGATTTTCCACCCCGAATAGTTAAATTTAATCCTCTCGACTCTAATAGTTCGCCTCTTCCAAAAAACTATGCTCAGCTTCAGGCTATGAAGAAGGATCTCGCTGAAGGCTACGAAAGGGAGGTATTGTTAAAAATCCTCGAAACCCACAATTGGAAGGTTACCAAAGCAGCTAAAGCTTTCAAAATGAATCGAAGCAGGCTCCATCACCTAATTAGCTATTATGGTTTTAAAAAATAGCGTCATTAGTGTTATTTTATTATAACACTTTTTTATTTCGTATTTCGTTATTATATATTGTGTTATGATGTTATTTAATATATTTGTTATTTATTAATAACTATTTTCGTTCTTTTATCCCTTTTATTGAATTCTTTATTTCTCTTATCCTATTATGTTTCTTATACTTATCGTTTTTTTGTATTTACGGCATATTTTATGCTTATTACTATTACATAGCACAAAATACTTCTTGGAGGTTTAAAATGTTTAATCAAAATTTAAAAATCAATCTACCGGGAATTGGAATGAAGGGTGTATTTTTAATCCTCTTTGCATTTATTGCATTCAATTCGCCCGTTTTGGCTCAAACTTCGCCGGACTCATGTGCGCCGGAGGTAATGCACTGGACACCTGCGGATGGCGCCACCGGTGTCGATCCTTCCGCTAATATTTTCGCATATCTTTACGATTCGCCCGGTGTTTGCGGCGTTTCCAGCGGTATCGATTCGTCCACTATCGAGATGATCGTTGTAATTGGCGACGATACGCTCGATGTTACTGGCGAACTCAGGATTGTCATGCACGGCACGGTCGATGTGACGTTGAACCATCCCGCCTGGGGTTTCCCTGCGGGTTCTCATGTCGAGGTTTGCCTGACCTTCGCGGATACGGTCGGGAATTTTGCGACCGATTGTATCGAGTTCGATGTTGCCAGCACTTCGCCGGACACGCTCGACCGCACTCCGCCGTGTTTCGACGATTGGTTCCCGGCAAACGATGCGATTCTTTCGGCAAGCCCTGCGGAGATTAGCGTTGCGATATGCGATATATGCGGCGGCGACACGACCGGAGGCATCTCCGGCGTCGATCCCGATTCGGTCATCATGGTGGTCATCGCCGGAAGCGATACTACAATAATAGAGCCGCCGGCGCTCGTTCTGACGCCGATTTTCTGCGCCGGTTACGGTGCACAGTGGAATCCGCCGGTTCCGCTGCCGGAGGGCAATATTACCGTTTGCGTTGGCGCGGTTGATTTTGCCGGCAATCCAGCTTATGATTGCGTTACTTGGACGATAGACCGCGACACAATGCCTCCCCCGCCGGACTGCGCGCCGGAGTTCGTCTCGGTCGATCCGGGAGTTGGCGCGTGGGACGTGGCGACGGATCATGGGATCAATATGGTGTTCGGGCCGCGGGGCGA
>JAGLDC010000088.1 GCA_023145965.1 bacterium
TTTTTTTCAATTTCTCTTGGGATACAACAGGTTCCTATAGTGATTACCGCGATATTAATACGGTAAAAATTGCCCCGGGATTTTCTGAAAAAGTTCGGTCTCAGATTATTTACAAATCCGATTTACGATTTGATATCAGTATTGGCCACTCAGAAAGTGATTTGTATTATGTCGTAGCTTGGGTAGAGGTTTACAATATTATTAAACTCAAGGAATACAACAATGAACATCAAAGCGTTTCACAATAATTTAACCTCGCTCCCACGTTCTCCGTGGGTAGCGAAATGGGTGTCGATTTGCACAATTTACCTAAAATAACACAAAAAACGAGAGAAAAACGGCCAAAATAAACCGTAGGGGCGACCTCATGTGATCGCCCAAAAGCGGGAGCACACAGGGGTGCTTCCCTACGGAACGAAAAACGGCGAATCGCCTTAGGCCATTGCTATTTATTATAATGAGTGGTCTGGTGAAAAGAGGCGTTTGCCGGGCGTTTTACGAGCAGTCTTGGGTGAAAATGAGTGAAAATATATCAAACAGCGCCTGCGTCAAGACAAAAAGCGCTTGTATAGCAATAAACAGCTGGCACGTCAATATAAAAAGCGAACGCAAGGGCGCAAACAGCGCCTGCACATGGGCAAAAAGCCGGCTTTTTGTGCTCATGCGGCGGCTTTTTGGGGTTCCGGGCCGGCTTTCTGGGGGCTTTAAAAATCTCATGCCGAGGCTATCAATAAACTATTGTGAAAATTGAAATGGAAGAACTTAAATTGGAGATATTTGAACAAGCAAAAACGACGATTATTAAAAACTATTTATTTTTTTAAATATTTTTCGTAAATTCATGGCGAAGGAGTTTATAATATATATATTTCTTCTATTAAAAACGAACACATGTTCGCATATGTTGGAGACGTTATGACTGATATACTTGGCCAAGGAATATATACGATTAGGGAAGCATCGAGTTTGGTCCGACTTCCATACCATAAGGTCAGCCGATGGGTGAAGGGCTATAGCTATACCATCGAAAGCGGCGACAAGAAGAGAAATAGACCTCCCTTAATGAGCGTGGATATTCCCGTAATCGAGGATAAATTTGCTCTTTCATTCCTCAACGTTATTGAACTACTTTTCGTGAAGAAATTTCTTAGTATGGGCGTTTCGCTACAAACAATAAGAAAGGCCTCAGAGGTTGCTGCAGATATCTTAAAAACCATTCACCCTTTCGCTTACCAAAGGTTTGCTACGGATAATAATGCGATATTCCTCGAAATCGAAGAAAGTACTGGAGAAAAATCTTTAATTGATTTAGCTAAAAGACAACAAGAAATCAGACCCTTCATAAAAGAATATTTAGAAGATGTCGAATTCGATAGAATAACGAACTTTGCAACTCGTTGGAGACCTTTAGGCAAAGATGTTCCAGTAATAATCGATCCAAATATAGCTTTTGGTAAACCGGTTGTAGAGAATACACGAATAGGAACGAAAACGATATTCAAACAATATTTAGTCGAAAATTCTATACAGAATGTTGCCGATTGGTTTGATATATCCGTGAATGAAGTCGATTTTGCTATTAGGTATGAACGAGAGGTTCTTAGAAATTGATAAATCATCAAGAACCAGAATTCCTGTTAGATGAGAATATAAGCCCAAAAATTGCGAAGGGATTTACGGCTTTTGGCGAAAAAGTAGATCATTTAAATGAAATAATTCCTAAGGGAACAAGCGATATAAAGTGGATAGAACAAATCGGAGATGAATGGATACTTATAACAAATGATATTAGTATCAATAAAAAACCGCAAGAAGCTCGAGCCTTATTAGATGCGGGATTATCAGTATTTTTTATAGATTTGACTACTCAACCTACTTTTTGGGACTGGCTTGTGTTTTTTGTTAACCACTGGGAAGAGTGGAAGCAACTTGCTATAGAAACCCCAAGGCCATTTGCCTATAGGATTACTAAGAAGGGCAGTCCCAAAAAGATTTTTTAATAACCATAGGAGAGCATTATGCCTTACGACAACAACGATCTCGGAAACGACACCGACGCGCAACATTCCGAACGGGCGCATACGCTTGCGAACGGTATCGGCGACCACGGGGTCGATCTCGGGTTCGAACTTCTCGTCGAGATTCCGGAAATCGAGGCATACCCCGGCGAGTTTGACACCGCGCTGAGCGCGCAAATCGAGGAGTCTGCCGATGTCGATGCGATTTTTGTCGCGCTTCAGGGCAAAACGGCGGAGCTTCACTCGCAATATGTCGCTTGCCAGGACTATATCCGCGGCGAGATGGTCTTCGCCAGCGACGCGGACGCCGAGTATCTCAACGAGCGATTCGATATTTACGGCGGGCTTCCACGGACGCGCGACGGCGTGCAGAAAATGGCGCGTGCAATGATCACCGGCTACGACTCGATAGCGGTCGAGTTGCCGAGTGTTACGCTTCCCGCCTCGCTTTTCGAGGACCTTCGCACGCTGGTTACCGAATATGCGGCAATAGCCGAGGACGGAATCCGTGATGAGTTAGCCGAGCAGAAGGCGGCGACGGTAGTCAAAAACGAGGTTCGCAGGCGCGGCGAGAAGCTATGAAGCTATTTCAGCGCTTATATCATCGCGCCAAATCCCTTTGGGGCGACGACGATCCTCGATTATTCGAGATCGGCCTCATGCCAAAATCGTCTATCGGAACGCCAAATGAGCCGGAACCGGAGAGCGTAGCGTTCCCGGAGCAGGGCGTGCTACAATAATATTCCCCCCTAAAACGAGGGGTGTCCGAAGGGCGGGGTGTGTAAAAATAGCAATTCCTCCCATTCTCCATTCCCCCCCCTTTCCGCTTCTTTTTCTACATGATACCTCTTGTGTAGCCGCAATTTACGATATAGATTGATTCTTATGATTAAGGACGCAAACGGACATATCGCAAGTTCCCCCCTCGCCAAATCGACGGGGCAAAACGCACGCCTATGCCCGCCTTGTGAAAACACGACCCACCCCCACGACCGCGCCAAACGCATAACCAAAGGCGAGCGATGAGAAACCGGGAATGGGAATATGAAGAATAAATACCATAGCTTTTTTAGCATAGCAATGAAATTTAAGGAGATGTAATGACAATTCGTGAACTTCTGGATGGAATTGAAAAACTCGATTATGTGCTACCCGAATTCCAAAGGGAATACGTTTGGGGCTTAGAGAGAGCTAAGCAATTATTTGTTTCATTGTTCAATAAATATCCGACAGGAAGCCTCCTGGTCTGGAAAACTCAAAACCCCCCTGAAATAAAGAATAACGCAATCGATAGGGAAAGAATAGGAACAACTGCAATTCTATTAGACGGACAACAAAGGCTTACAACATTATATTTATTGGTAAATAATGAAATCCCGCCATATTACAAAGAAGAAGAGATAGCTTATGATCCTAGACGACTGTTTTTTAATGTGTCTTCAGGTGAGTTGCTGTATTATCAAGCGATAA